>JBAQMN010000033.1:0-20431 GCA_049302895.1 Actinomycetota bacterium
TCGCCCCGAGGCCAAAACTTCCCTGTCTCCAGGCCTGCGGCACAGCCTTCAGTGCCTCCTCCGTCGTTCCCATGAGAATCGGTAGAAGCATGAAAGTCAGCGTGAGAGCACCTGAAAGCATCGACCAGCCAAAACCTAATATATAAACGAATAGTGACAGACCAAAAAGACCCAGAACAATCGAGGGAACCCCGGCAAGAGCGTCGGCGCTGAAACGGATAATTCTCGTTATAATGCTTTCTCTTGTGTATTCGGAAAGATAAATAGCCGCTCCCACAGCGATCGGGGTTCCAATCAAAATCGATAAAACAGTGACATAGATTGTGGCTACGATGGTCGGGAAGATTCCTCCAGCCTGAGTTATTCCTCGAGGCGAGGTAAAAATGAATTTTAGACCGGCAGCCGGGTTAGGACCAAAAGCTGGCAGACCTCTCACAACGATATAACCGATAAGAATAACAAGAATAAAAATAGTAAATAGAGCGCTGAGCCAGAGCAGTGTTATGGCTATCTGGTTGTAAAGACGTTTTCTATCCACACCCTCACCTCGATATCAATCTGATCAGTGCCACAAAGAAAAAGGAAATCAGGAAGAGCACAATACCCATGGCAAACAGAGCAGTCTGATGACTTCCGGATGCGTAAGACATGTCCAGAGCAATGATGCTGGTCAAAGCGCCTACGGGGTCTGTCAGCGTCCTTGGAATAATCGAGGCATTGCCCAGAACCATGAGCACGGCCATGGTCTCGCCAATCGCCCTTCCCATTCCTAAAATGGTCGCACTGATTAGACCGGGGCGCGCAGCAGGCAGAACGACCCGCCAGATGGTTTGCCACTGGGTTGCCCCCATAGCCAGAGAACCCTCCCGGTAGCTCCGGGGCACAGAAGAAATCGCATCTTCCGAGATGGCTGCGATGGTAGGAAGAATCATTATGGCCAGAACCAGCCACCCTGTAAGCAGACCAAATCCAGAACCTCCGAACAAGAGCCTGACCAAAGGAACCAGAACCACCAATCCAAAAAACCCGTAGATAACCGAAGGAATTCCCGCTAAGAGCTCGACCGCCGGGCGGACAATCGCCTTTACCCGAGGGGCGGCTATCTCAGACAGAAATATAGCAGTGGTGATGGCCAAGGGTGCGCCCAGAATAAGAGCCCCCAGAGTGACAGCGAAACTCCCGATAATCAGAGGAAGAATGCCAAAATGTTCCTTGGTGGGCGACCAATCAAGACCAAAAAGAAAGGAGAAGATGCTTGTTGCCTTGAAAATAGGGAGACCTTTTACACTGACAAAAACAAAAATGAGGATTACGCCGGTGACCGCAGCAAAGGCAGAAAACAGAAACAGTCTCTCCAGAACCTTCTCTTTAAACCCCAATCGCTCACGCCTCACTTGACCGGAATGAATTCAACGCCGACAATTTCTCTTTGTACCTTGGGACTAAGAATAAAGTCAATAAAATCTTTTACTTTTCCCTTTGCCTCACCCTTGGTGAACAGGTGGAGCTTCCTCTGCAGCCCATATTGCCCCTTCGCTATGCTAACTTTGGTGGGGGCAACTCCACCATATTTTACCACCTTCACCTGCCTTGTGACATATCCAAGTGACATATATCCAATGGCGGCCGGAGTACCTTCCACGATAGATCTCACCTGTCCACTTCCCGGCTGAATGACCGCCCGCCTGTAAAAAGACTCGCCTCCAAGCACTCTCTTCTGAAAAGCCTCCCGGGTACCCGAAGCCTCATCCCGGTTGACAAGGACGATAGGTAAGTCGGCGCCTCCCACCTCCCTCCAGTTCTGTATCCTCCCACCAAAGATCCCCTTCAATTGAGCTTTGGTTAAATTAGAAACAGGGTTTGAGGGATTGACAATAATGGCGATGGCGTCGATGGCAATAATGTGATCTACCAGACCGGCATTCTTCTCGGCACCCTTTAGCTCCCTGGAAGAAGTGCCGATGTCTGCCGTACCTGTGGTGGCAGCCTCGATACCGGTGCTCGATCCACCTCCCTGAACAGCTATTTTCGTGCCAGGACGCTCTTTTTGAAACTCCTCGGCAGCCGCCTGGACGATGGGCAGAACTGTGGTGGAGCCGGCCACATTCAAAGTCCGCGCTTCTTCCCGCCTACCACACCCCACAAAAACCACTAAAAATAATAGGCTAAGCCACGCCGCAGCAAAAACAAATTTACGACGAAAATAAATCGGCGGGTGGTACGGTACGAGTCTTACATTATGGCGACGATGGCTGCCTGACGACCACATCTTCTCTCTTTTCTGTACGAAAAGAACATATCATTGCGACAGGATGTACAGATGCCGCTTTCATAAATGTTTTCTTCCCCAACTCCCTTCTCAACGAGCCCGCGCCTGGCGATTAATTTCAGGTCCAGGCTCCTCTGGTGTTCTCCCACAAAAGGAAATTTCTGTCTGAACTTTTGTACCATGGAGCTATCCACCGTGTAACAGCAGGGGCCGATTCCCGGCCCGATAAAGACTATCACATCCTGCGGAGGCGAGGCAAAAGATTGCTCCATTGTGTCAAGGGATTTTGAGACGACATCCGAGTATATTCCCTGCCAGCCAGCGTGGACAACAGCGACGACTTTTCTAAGAGGATCCACTAAGACAAGGGGAAGACAATCGGCCATAAATACCACCAGAGGACTATCCGTGAGATCTGTAATCAGCGCATCCGTCCGGGGAATGGCGTCACCGCTTTCCAGGGCCCCCGCCCCTGTTAGTTCTTCGGTTACAACCCTGATATTGGAGGAGTGAACCTGATCAGCCGTGGTCATTTTTTTCGGGTCGACACCCAAATTTGCGCAGAGCTTCTGGCGGTTTTTCCTGACGTGGTCGGGGTTATCTCCGACATGAAAGGCCAGGTTAAGGGAGCTATAATATGAAGAGCTGTAACCCCCGTGCCGCGTGGTGAAAGCGACAAGAATTGACCCCTCCTGAAATACCTTAGGAGAGGTCAAATAGGGTATATTGTCAACCTGCTTAAGTTCCAGGTTATAACCGGGCACTTATTCCTGTCGCAAGAAAGTGGGGATGTCGAGATCTTTCTCTTCGAAGAGGACCTCCTCTTTGGGCGGCTCCTCCTCTTTCCCCTCAATCTCTTCCTTCAGCCTCTTTCTCATTTTGTCAAAGCCTGTGGCGATAACGGTCACCCTGACATCGTCTTTCAACGCCTCATCGATGACGGCGCCGAAGATAATGTTAGCTTCGGGATCAGCCGCGCTGGCAATGATCTCAGCCGCCTCATTAACCTCAAAGAGTCCCAGATTGGGGCCTCCAGAGATGTTGAGAAGAACGCCTTTGGCTCCTTCGATGGAAGCCTCAAGAAGTGGACTGGAAATGGCTGCTTTGGCTGCGCTAACCGCCCGCTCTTCTCCGCTGGAAACGCCGATCCCCATCATCGCCGTTCCCGCCTCGGTCATGATGGTCCTCACATCCGCAAAATCGAGATTGATCAGACCTGGCACGGTGATCAAGTCTGTGATTCCCTGCACCCCCTGGCGCAGAACGTCGTCGGCCACCCTAAAAGCTTCGAGTACAGAGGTTTGCTTGTCCACTACCTGAAGGAGACGATCATTGGGAATGATGATCAGGGTGTCCACCTTCTCCTTCAGCTTGAGGATGCCATCGTCCGCCTGGGATCCTCTCTTCTTCCCTTCGAACGAAAAGGGACGGGTGACAACGCCAACAGTTAAGGCTCCAATATCTTCCTTGGCTATCTCCGCGACGATGGGAGCTGCTCCGGTTCCGGTACCTCCGCCCTTGCCAGCTGTGACAAAAACCATATCAGCCCCTTGAAGAGAACTCTTGATATCCTCCCGGCTCTCCTCCGCCGATGCGATACCGATTTGAGGATCACTTCCCGCGCCCAATCCACGGGTTATCTCGCTTCCGATGTGCACCTTCTGATCAGCATCAGACATGAGTAGTGCCTGAGCATCGGTGTTTACGGCGATGAATTCCACTCCTGTGAGACCGGCGTCGACCATGCGATTAACAGCGTTGGTTCCACCGCCTCCGATCCCAACCACCTTGATCACAGCAAGATAGGTTTTTGTTGGCTCAACCATAACATAACCCCCTTTGCCCAAAACAAAGTTCCGGGCACAAGTCTAAACCTAAACTATGGCTATAACTTATACCAGAAAACCCAAACTCTTGTCAACTCTCAAGTTAACCTTTAGACTTTAATTTGTCGGATACTCTGTCCGTCACGGTTTCGGCAAACCACTTCCTGACTCGATTTACGAGGTCAGTTAGCTTTGGAGTCCTGTTAGAAGGCGAGGTTTTGATAACCTCATGGTATTCCTTGGCATAGAGCAAAAGACCCACACCAGTAGCATAGACCGAATTCCGTACGATCCTGGTTGGACCCTTGACGTGAGAGGGTGTTCCCACCCGACAGGGTAACTCAAGAATATCAGAGGCCAAGACAGCCATCCCCTCGAGCTGCGAGGAACCTCCGGTGAGAACTACCCCTCCGGCCAAAAGTTTAGCCATTCCTGATTTGTCAATCTCACGCTTAACCATTCTAAAAATCTCTTCGAGGCGAGGCTCGATGATACCGGCCAGATTAACCTTTAGAATGTTTCGTTTTTTTCGGCTGTGCAAATCTTGCACTCTGAAAACCGCAGTCGGATCGGCTATTTTCATAGTAGCAATTCCGTGCCTTATCTTAATGTCTTCTGCCTCCTTCAAAGAAATCCGGAGCCCTACAGCGATATCGCGCGTGACGTGATTACCGCCGAAGGGAAAGACGTGGCTGTAGCAAATGCCTTTTTCCATAAAAATGGCCAGGTCGGTCGTTCCTCCGCCGATATCGATCAGAGCGGTCCCTAACTCTTTCTCGTCAAGGGTTAGAACCGCCTCAGAGGAGGCAAGGGGCTCTAATATAAGATCTTCGACCCTACAGCCGGCCAGGTGGACACACCTGATCAGATTCTGGATGGAAGCTATGGCTCCCATGACAACGTGGGCGCGAACCTCCAGATGCCGAGCGGACATCCCCACTGGCTCCAGCACGCCGTCGACGCCGTCGAGAATGAACTCGCGGGGAATCACGTGGATAACTTTCGTCCCTTGAGGCATTTTGAATCGTAAAGAAGAATCGATCACTCTCTGTTTGTGACTCTCAGTTATCTCACGTGATGGGCTCCGCACTGCAATTTTCCCCCGGGTATTGGTCGATGATATGTGCTCGCCGGCGATTCCAACGAATACCGAGTCGATGCTCCTGCCCGCGTCCTCTTCCGCCTCCCTAACAGCTTTACGAATGGAGGAAACAGTCTTACTTATGTCCACCACAACACCTTTGCGCAGGCCGTGAGAGGGACTTACGCCCACCCCCAGGATGCTGACAAGCCGTCTATCCCTTATGGGTACTCCCATCAGCGCGCAGACCTTGGTTGTCCCTACATCCAGACCAACAATTACCTCATCGGTATCATCAAAAGGGGACAGGCTACTTTTTGTTTTTGTTGATAAAAAGTAGCCTGTCCCCTTTTGTTCACCTTTCTTTGGCGGGCGGGCAGAGACGCCCGCCCCTACGCGTTTTTTTGTTGTTTTTGTTTTCTTTGTCGCTCTTTTCATCTTCGTAGCCTCATTGTTGCTGGGGCATGACAGCCGGATTGGACGGCACACGAACATCAATGTACTTCAGTTTTTCGCCTCTGCTGTCCGATTCGGCCAGAATGATCTTTATGGCATAGTTCTTCTGTTTCACGAGCTCTGCAGCCCCATACACAATAATCAGACCCGAGCCCAGTTGAAAGGACAGTTCATCAACGGAAGGAGCAGAAACAGAGACTATCGGGGTGGGAAACACATCCCGAAGTCCCTTCAAACAAAACAGAGCGTTGGCCAGAGCCGGTGATTTCACGATCTGCCCGACTGTCACTCCCCTTTCGCTCCTCAAACCCCCGATTACCGGAAAGCCGGGAAAGACGTTACTCCGTTCAGACTGGAGAACTTTTCCCTCTTCGTCAACTAAAAAAAATAGGCCCCTCAGTGAGACTACGGCAAGGGGCCGGCGCTCCTCAACCGAGATGGAAATGTCTAAGGGTAGCTCTCTTCTCACCCTAACCTTTTTCAGCCAAACTTCCCGCATTATTCTTTTCTCTACCGCCCCGGTTGAAATCTTGAGAATATTTGAATCTGCACTTATTCCACTCAGTTTCAGGATTCTTTCCCTGGAGACCTTCTGATTTCCCGCGACTGCTATGTGCCGTACGTTAAAAATCTGAGACTGTGAAGCCAGATAGACGCTCTCAGCCAGCACAGATAGAAAGAGAAGGGTGATGATGAGATTTAAGCGGCGGCGCCTCCTCATCTCCTTTTCGTCCTGGCGCTTCTTAGTAACACTCGGACTTACCTTTGGCACCTGGCTCACCCACGGTTAGGGATTGTAGATTTTAAGCTTCAAACGAGCTCCTTCAAGGATGGTCTCGACCAGTTGTTCAAAGCTTATGCCCCGAGCAGCCGCCGCCTGGGGAACCAGACTTGTCTCCGTCATTCCGGGGATGGTGTTGACTTCAAGAACATAAATTCCTCCGTCGTCCCCCAGAATGAGATCAACCCGGGAGATATCCTCACAGCCCAGGGCTTGGTGAGCTCGCACGGCCATCTCCTGAACATTCCCGGTCAACCTGGCGGGAAGCTCCGCGGGAACGATGTAATCGGTCATCCCTGGAGTGTACTTGGCCTCGTAATCGTAGAACCCCTTTTTGGCACTGATCTCAATAACAGGCAGAGGATCGGGAGTCTTCCCCAGAAGGGAGACGGTCAGGAGTTTCCCTGGAATAAACTTTTCGATCAGGACATTATCGTCGTAGCCGAAGGCCGTTTCGAGGGCCGCCTCCAAAATCTCGCCACCATCGACGATGGTTACTCCAATGGTCGAACCTTCCTGGCTCGGTTTGACGATAACCGGGAGACTGAGACTCGAGGAGATTTTGTCGAGCAATCTATTAAGTTTTTGACGATAACCTTGCGACATCGAAATCTCCGAGCTGGAGGCGACTCTATCTTTTAGGTCTCCGAATAAATCCGCACGGGAGACGACCAGATCAGGAGCAACCGGAATTCCCGCCTCGCGAAAGATCTTCTTGGACATTATCTTGTTGATGGCTAAGGAGCTGGCCAGCATGCCCGAACCCGTGTAGGGAATCTCCATGAGCTCAAGCAGCCCCTGAATGGTTCCATCTTCACCATGGCGTCCGTGCAAGGCAATGAAAGCCGCATCAGGCCTTGCTTTTTCAAGAAGAGTGCACACATCGCTACCCACATCCACCTTGTGAGCATCGTAGCCCAGTTTGACGAGGACGTTGCAGACGGCCTCTCCAGTCTTGAGCGAGACCTCCCGCTCGGCGGAACGTCCCCCCAGAAGAACAGCCACCTTTTGGAACTTCTTATTCATCGAATTCTCCCAGCGTTATGATTTCGGGTTCCAAGAGAATGCCGAATCTCTCTTCCACCCTCGCCTGAACCGTCTTGAGTAGCCTATAGATATCCGCGGCCGTCGCTTCTCCCCGATTTATAATGAAATTGCCGTGCTTATCTGATATCACGGCATCGCCCACCCGCATACCTCGGCATCCGGCTCCGTCGATCAGCGAAGCTGCGTGCCCGTCAGGGAAATTCTTGAACACACTCCCCGCCGTAAGAGCCTGCACCGGTTGAGTTAAACGGCGCCTCTCCAGAAAACCTCTCATCTCGTCTTTGATTTTGTCAGGATCTCCCGGCTTAAGCCTGAGATTTGCGTTTGTCAGGATGCCTGACTCTTGAAGAGCCTGTCCTGAGTCCCTCGACGGTGCTCGGGATAAACTCCGGCGAAGGAAACTCTGCCGATAGCCGAACGAGATTTCTTCTCTTTTAATAATTATCAAACCATTTTCGGGCGAATACAACTCGACCTCTTCGACAAGATCGCCGATTGTTCCGCCGTGGGCTCCGGCATTAAGACAAAGGGCACCACCCAAGGTTCCAGGAATGCCGACGGCGAAGGAAAGCCCGGCCAGACCGTGACGACCGGCAAGATGCGCCAGCCCGCTTAAGGAAGTAGCAGCTCCCGCCCGAATGTGCTCGCCTGTCACGCTCGCCTTCCCGAAGCCATCTCCCAACTTTATGACCAGACCCTTATACCCCTCGTCGGAGACAAGGAGATTCGATCCGGCGCCTATAACGAAGTAATCCAGACCCTTCTCCCGACCGAATCGTAGAGCTTCTTCTAATTGAGAAGGATTGTGAACTACGATGAAATATGCGGCTGGCCCGCCGACACGCCAGGTTGTGTGCTTAGATAAGGGTTCGTTCTTGAGGAATCTTACCTGTGGCATTGTTTCTTAACTTCGTCAAAACTTCGCTTCCGACCACCCATACGTCTCCCGCGCCCAGAGTGAGGAGAATATCCCCTCCCTCCAGGGCTGACAGGAGAAAGCCACTGATGTCGCCTTTCTTGGGAAGATAAACCACCTGCTTGTACGGCTCTTCTTTTAGAATGGAATCGACAATTAGTTTACCGTCGACTCCGGGAATAGGCTCTTCGTCTGCGGCGTAGACATCGGTTATCACTACCAGGTCGGCTTCCTTGAAGGCCTTACCAAACTCAGCATGCAGAAAGTTTGTACGGGTGTAACGGTGGGGCTGAAACACGCAGACAACCCTCTGCCAGTCTCCCGTCCGCGCCGCTTTTAGAGTCGCCCTGATCTCGGAGGGATGATGTGCATAGTCGTCGACAAGCGTCACCTGACACGCCTCTCCTATACGCTGGAAACGGCGTCTCACTCCGCCGAAATCCCGGAGAGCATCGGCGCACTTCTTAAAGGGAAGCCCCAGCAGATTCCCCAGCGAAACCGTGGCCAGAGCGTTATATACATTGTGTAGACCAGGAATTTTTAAAGAAATAGAGCCCAGGTTTTCCTCTTCTCTAAAAACATCGAAACGGACTTTTCCATTATTCAAGCCGACGTTCTTGGCACGGAAATCGTTCCTCCGATCCAGGCCGTAGGTATAATAGCGACTCCTCAGGTTGGAGAGGACTTTTCGAGAGACGGGATCGTCGCTACAGATAAGAGCGAATCCGTTCTTTGGCAGTCTGTTCAGGAACTCTATAAAGACATCCCTAATTCTCTTAAGCGATTTGTAGTAATCCAGATGATCCGCCTCGATATTTGTAAGAATGGCAATTTCAGGCCTTAGATGCAGAATGGACCCGTCGCTCTCGTCCGCCTCTGCGATCAAGAAATCCCCCTCTCCGTGCTGCGCTCCACTGCCGATATCGTTCAGTTCGCCCCCGATCAAAAAGGTCGGGTCTAATCCATTTCGATCCAGCATTAGAGACATCATGGAGGTAGTGGTTGTCTTGCCGTGGGTTCCGGCAACAGCAATGCCCCTCTTCTCCTCCATCAAATAAGCGAGGAGTTCAGCCCGCTGAAGAACCGGGATTTGTCTTCCCTCTGCTCCAATAACTTCAGAGTTCTTTGATGGAATAGCCGAAGAGACTACCACAAGAGAGGCGCCGTTGACGTTATCGGGATGATGGCCGTTAGCCACGCGTGCTCCCATGTTCTTGAGTCTCTTGGTGTTGGCTGACTCTTTGATATCGGAGCCGGTGACATTGAATCCTCGGGCCAGCAAAACCTGGGCCAGGCTACTCATACCGGCGCCGCCTATGCCGACGAAGTGGACACTTCCGTTCTTAGATAACAAACCTGTCTCCTTTGTCATTTTTCACCATGTCCGGGGCAAGCCCGCAACCCGTAGGGCAGGGCATCTTGCCCTGCCACTTGGAGCCGAGGCAAGGTGCCTCGGCTACCGACATTTTGCGGACCTAAAGGTCCGCCTGCCATAGGCAGGTCGACCTTTAGGTCGACTTTCGCCGCCGACTATCAATTGTACCCCAACTCTTCCTTTCTGTCGATTATCACTTATGTCCGGGTGCCTCGGCTACTCTTCTTTCATGGCTGTTTCCAAAACCATTTCGGCCAGATGTCTGGCGGCCTCGGGCTTGCCCAGGCTCTTCATCTTTTGTCCCATTTTATCCAGAACTGCCTCATCAAAGAGGAACTTGTTAATCGCTCCCGCCAGATTCTCCCCGTTGAGCTCCTTGTTAAGAAGGATCTCGGCTGCCCCCGCGTCCTTCAAAACCCGCGCGTTTCTCTCTTGATGAGCGCGGGGAGCATAGGGATATGGGACGAGTAGCGCCGGACATCCCCAGGCGGTGAGCTCGGCAACGGTCGCCCCCCCGGCGCGGGTGACCACAAGATCTGAGACGGCGTAGGCCAGACCCATTTGATCCAGATACGGCCTGGCCCGATAGGCTACCCGATCCGTAGACTTCGTGACAGCCGACATTCTCTGAGAAACGTAAGCATAATCCCCCTCCCCGGTGAGGTGGAGAATCTGGATGTCTCTGTCCCTGATAAGGGAGTAACAGGAGATAACCGCCTCATTGATGGTCCGAGAGCCCTGGCTCCCGCCAAAGACAGTTAGGGTTTTCCTTCGTGAATCAAAGTCAAACGTGGAAAGGGCTTCTTCGCGGGAAACATCGAGGACTCCTCGCCGGATGGGGTTGCCCGTCAACTCTACTCCCTTTCGACCAGGAAAATAGGCCCGGGAATCTTCAAAAGAGATGGCAATGGCACTGGCAAATCTCGCAAGGAGGCGATTGGTCAGTCCTGGAATAACGTTCTGCTCGTGAATGAGAGTTGGTATCTTGCGGTACCGGGCCGCCATCACAACAGGAGCTGAAACCGCTCCCCCGCATCCCACCACGATATGGGGAAGAAAAATCCCCATGAACTCTGAGGCCTGTAAAAAGCCCTTCGAGGCTCTAACGGAAGCCCTTAAAAAATCCAGGGAAATCTTGCGTCTAAACCCCTGGACATCCAAGTATCTCGCTGCGTAACCGGACTTCCACACAAGTTCCCTTTCCAGCGAGCTTTTCCCGGTAAAGAAGAGGATGTCCGTCTCACTTCTAAGAGATTTTAGCTCGTCTGCCAGGGCGATGGCCGGATAGAGATGCCCCCCGGTTCCGCCGGCGGAAATGATCACGCGCATCGACCACTCCATCAGCTTTCTTCCTTTCATAGGAGGAGATATTGAGTAAGATTCCGATTCCAGATAGGGTGAAGATGAGAGACGACCCACCAAAGCTTATCAAAGGAAGAGGAACACCAGTGATTGGAAGAACTCCGGTCACCGCTCCCATATTTATCAAAGCCTGGATAACTATGACCGCCGTGATTCCCGAAGCCAGAAGGCGCCCAAAAAAGGTGGGGGCCCTAAAAGCGATCCTGATGCCCATATAGGCAAGGATTGAAAAGGCCAAAATCACTGCCAGCGTTCCGATCAGACCCAACTCCTCTCCGATAATGGCAAAGATGAAATCCGTGTGGGCGGCGGGAAGATAGAAGAACTTCTGGCGGCTCATTCCCAGACCAAGGCCGAAAATTCTACCGCTTCCCAGCGCAATCAGAGACTGGATGATCTGAAAGCCCGTCTTCATCGGGTCCTTCCAGGGATTTAAGAAAGAAAGAAACCTTTGCATGCGGTACTCTGCGGTGAATACCAAGACAGTTGTCGCCGAGCCGGCGGTGACTGCCATGAGAAACAGATGCCGCAGTCGCGCTCCTGCTACAAACATGAGAACGAAAACAACAAAGGCAATGATAATCATCGTCCCCAGATCCGGCTGAAGCATTATCAGTGCGGCAACCAGTATCAAAACCGGTACAATGGGGATAGTTAGTTGGGAGAAATCGCTTAGTCTGTCTTTCCTTCGGGCCAGGAGATCAGCGCAGAAGAGGATTACAGCCAACTTAGCCACCTCGGATGGCTGAAGATTGAAGGGGCCATACTCCAGCCATCGGCTCGCTCCGCCGGCAACCCGACTTAAGCCCGGAACAATAGCCGCCACCAGGAGTCCCAAAGAAACAACAAGAAATGGCTTGGAAAGTTTTTGCAGCTTGCCATAGCTAAGCCTGGATAGAAGAACAAGAGAAGCAAATCCCAGAGCGGCCCAGAGAAGCTGCCTTTTCAGATAATAGAAACTGTCATTGTGCTGGGAAAGCGCCGTCACCTGGCTGGCACTAAAAACGATCACGATGCCGAACAGGGTCAAAGCGACCGTGACCGCCAGTAAAGCGTAAAAGGCGGTGGGCTTTCCCGTTTTCTGGCTCACCGTTTTAATCGCCTCACTGCTTCCTTAAAAATCTTTCCGCGTTCTTCAAAATTCTCAAACATATCAAAGCTGGCGCAGGCGGGGGACAGCAGAACCACCTCCCCGGACCTGGCGCACCTGTGCGCCTTTTCCACCGCTTCCTCCAGTGTGGTGGCACGCTCAACGGAGAGTTTGTTTTCCGCTCCCGAAGTCCTCAGTGCCTCATCTATCTCCGAGGCCGACTCACCGAAAAGAACAGCCGCCTTAAGCCGATCCCTCGCTCCCGAGATGGCTGTCATATCCAGGCCCTTGTTCCGTCCGCCCGCCAGGAGAATTACTGGCTTGTCAAAGGCCTGAAGAGCCCGGAGGGTCGCATCGGGATTGGTTGCCTTGGAATCGTTGTAGAACTGGACATCGCCGACGGAGCCGACGTATTCTAAACGGTGCTCCAGGCCAGGGAAAGTTAGCAGCACTTCCCTTATCACTTCCGGAGAGATCTGCCAGATAAGAGCCACAGCAGATGCCGCCAGCGCATTCTCCAGGTTGTGCGCCCCTCTCATCCTGATATCTTGAGTAGAGGCAACAAAAACCTTCTCTCCTTTTATGTTTCCCCAGATTTCGCCACCTTCTTCATAAACACCCATCTCCACTTCCCTCTTTCGGCTGTAAGGAACGAGTTGAGACCGAACGGATGTGGCCAGAGCCCAGGAGTGTTCGTCGTCCATATTGATAACGGCAAAATCGTGAGCGTCCTGGTTGGAAAAGAGGCGCCCCTTGGCTCGCTGATAGTTCTCCAGGCTGCCATGCCGATCCAGATGATCCTCGGAGATATTCAGCAAAACGGCCACCCTGGGCGAGAAACCCTCTATATTCTCCAGCTGAAAGCTGCTTATCTCGGCCACCAGAACAGTATCCCCTTCGGCCTGGTCGATCGCCCTGATAAGAGGAAAACCGATGTTTCCGGCAACGATGACGGGAAGGCCGGCTTGCTTAAAAATCTCGCCGATTAATGCAGTGGTGGTGGTCTTGCCGTTGGTCCCGGTGATGGCGATGATAGGCGCCTCGGTGAGCTGATAGGCCAGCTCGACCTCGCTCCAGATCGGTATGCCCTTCTTTTTGGCCTCGGCAATGAGCGGGATATCGCTTGGCACTCCCGGGCTCACAATGACGAGATCGCTTCCCTTGAGCATTGAGCCGTCCTGCTCACCAAGCTCCATCTGGATACCCTTTTCGGCCAGCCTCTTAAGTTTTCCTTTAAAAGCCGGATTGACCTGACAATCAGACCCCGTCACATGCGCCCCTAAGGTATTCAGCTTTTCAGCGGCGGCAATTCCGCTCCTACCTAGACCAACAACAAGGACTTTTTTACCTTTAAAATCCATAGTCACCCTCCCCTAACCCCCCGCCTCTGGCGGGGGGAAATGGGGTCAATCCTTTACCCTTTGCGGAGAATTTCCATAAAGAAGATGGTGAATCCGGATGCAGCCAGGATAGACGCAATCACCCAGAATCTAACTACTATCTTAAACTCTGACCAGCCCTTGAGCTCAAAATGATGATGCAGAGGAGCCATTTTGAACACCCGTCGCCCAAACCATCTAAACGACACAACCTGAATTATAACGGAAAGCGTCTCCACCACCAGCAAACCTCCGATTAGAATGAGCAGGAATTCAGTTTTGGTAAAAACAGCCAGAGCGGCGAGGGCGCCCCCCAGCGCCAACGCGCCTGTGTCTCCCATAAAGATATCGGCGGGGTAGGAGTTAAACCACAAGAATCCACCGCAGGCACCGGTGATGGCCGCGGCGAGAATGGCCATATCCAGACCGTACGCAAAGCCCAAGTGCCTGAACTGAAGAAAAGAAATGGCAGCATAAGTAGCCACAGCCAGGGCGACGGTACCAGTAGCCAGACCATCAAGCCCATCGGTGAAATTAACAGCCGTTGTGGTAGCTGTTAGAATCAGGAAAATGAAGGCGAAATAGACCAAACCCAGGGTGAAAAAAATACCCAACTGTGGGAGACCAATGCTGGCGGCCTGACCTTGAACATATTTAACGCTGCCGTCGGCAAGCAAGAGTGGACCCTGGGCGTATCTTACTGCTCCCCAGGTCAAAAAGAGAGAGATAAAGAAGAGGAGCAGAATTTTCCAGCGAGCTCGTATACCTAACGAACGAGCATGAGCGGTTTTCAGATAGTCGTCTATGAAACCGACGCCGCCGCAGAGCAGAGTGGTCGCCAGAACAACGTAGGTGGCCTTGCTGGCCCCACCCTGGAATAGAGTGGCCGAGAAAAAGGCCAGGGTCAGGCCGGCCATTATCAGAACACCGCCCATAGTCGGCGTGCCCGATTTCTGGAGATGGCTCTGGGGCCCATCCTCTCGGATTGGTTGACCGATGCGACGTTTCTTGATAAAACCAATCCAGACCGGTCCGGCCAGGAGGGTAAAAACCAGGCCGACCACACTGGCAACAATAATTTTATACATCAACGAAGCCTCGTACTCGTAGGGGCCGACCTCTGTGTCGACCCTGGGCGGACAGAGACGTCCGCCCCTACAAGTAATTCAACCACTTTTTCCAGCTTTATAGCCCTGGAAGCTTTGACTAAAATAACGTCACCGGGAGAAACCAACTTGAAAAGCTCGTCACTTCCCTCTGGAATCTCCCCAAATGACCGAATTTTCTCGCTATCCAGTCCCGCTTCCCTTGCTCCCTCGGCTATTAGCTGAGCTTTTTCGCCGATAGTGATGAGGAGATCGACGCCAGCATCGGCCGCCATGGAACCAACCTGAAGATGGGACACAGCCGTCAGAGCACCTAATTCAAGCATGTCGCCCAGAATAGCCACGGAGCGGACCTGCCCGCCGTGGCGGGCCTGCCCTGAGACTTCCTTTAAGGTTTCCAGAGCGGCTTTCATCGAGTCCGGCGCGGCGTTGTACGCATCGTTCAAGATGGTCAAGCCCGAAGAAGTGGTAAGCATCTCCATCCTCATGGAGGAGAGGCTAACCGTCTCAAGACCGGCCTTTATGACCCGAGAAGAGAGTCCCAGAACAAAAGCAACTGCCACCGCCGCCAGGGCGTTATAAATGTTGTATTTTCCGGGAATAGGGAGCGCTACCGAAACAGCGTCCCCATCCTTCAAATGTAAATCGAACGACACACAACCCTGGGAATCGAGGGTTACGTTTGAGCAAAAAATATCGGCCTTCTTGTCCATTCCGAAAGTGACAATGGAAGCTCTGGTCAAATCCCGGAGTTTCATTACCTTTGGGTCGTCCTGGTTTAAGACAGCTCTTCCATCAGCGTCAAGAGATTTCATAAGTTCACCCTTGGCTTCAAAGATCATCTCTTCCGAACCAAGCAGTTCAAAATGGGCGACACCAATGTTCGTGACAACACCAATATCAGGCCGCCCGATCTCAGCCAGTTCGTGAATCTGACCGAGGCCCCTCATCGCCATCTCCAGAACGATCACCTCGGTCTTCTCATCAGCCTGGAGAATGGTAAACGGGACGCCGATTTCGTTGTTATAGTTCTCGGGTGGATAAGAAATCTTCATAGATCGGCTAAGAATGCTGGCCAGCATGTCCTTGGTGCTGGTCTTACCGGTGCTGCCGGTTATCCCGACCACTCTCGCCGACAACTTTTCCCGTACATAGTGCGCAAGATCCTGATAGGCCTTCAGGGTGTCGTCCACTTCAATCACCGCTATGGAATTATCAAGCTCAAGTTTAGATTTAGCTTTGCTGTTCCATTCTGTGGTCAAAAATCCGCTGGCGCCCTTCTCGAGAGCTTCACCAATAAACCGGTGCCCGTCAAAATTGTCACCCTTGAGCGGAACAAAAAGGTCTCCCTTCTTGAGAGTGCGAGTGTCGGTCGAAACGCGCCGGATTACCGTCTCCCTGTCACCCTGGCGGATCTTACCATTAACCGCGGGTGCTATCTCTTCAACCCTGAGCGGAATCACAGTATGACAACTCCTCCAATATTTCTGTGGCCACCTGCCGATCATCAAAGGGAACAGCTCGATCCTTAAATATCTGCTCTTTCTCGTGTCCCTTTCCGGCGATAAGCACCAGATCATTCTGTTTGGCAATCCTCAAAGCCTCACCAATGGCTTCTTTTCTATCAGCAATCCTGATAAAGCTACCACCGGCTTTCTTCAATCCCACCTCGATCTCAACTATAATCTTCACCGGATCCTCGCTACGGGGATTGTCGGAAGTAACAATGACCTGGTCGCTGAGACTACCCGCCACCTCGCCCATCAGAGGACGCTTGCCGTGGTCACGGTCACCACCACAACCGAAAACCGTGATCAGGCGCCCCTGAGTGATCTCTCTCGCCGTCTCCAAGGCGCTCCTGAGACTGTCTGGGGTGTGGGCGTAGTCAACAATCACTCTGAAATCCTGCCCCACCTCAACCGGATCAAAGCGGCCTGGAATTCTCTTTACGGAAGAAAGCCCTTTCCTAATAGCTTCAACATCGATACCGAGAGCCGTGGCCGTTCCGATAGCCGCCAGAGCGTTGTATGCATTAAACAAACCGGGCAGTTTCAGACGGCAAGGAAAATCGCCTTTCTGTGTTGAGACTTCGAACGTTGTCGAGTCACGAGTAAGCTCCACATCCCTCCCCAGAACATCTGCCGGAGATTTGAATCCATAGGAAAGAGCTTCGGCATAGCGCTTGTGGATTTCTTTGCCCAGACTATCATCCGTGTTGATAATTCGGTCGGCCATGTCATAGCCAAAAAAACCCTTCTTAACCTGAGAATACTTCTCGATGCTGCCGTGGTAGTCCAGATGATCCCGGCTCAGGTTGGTGAAAACACCCGTCTGGAAATGACATCCGTAGACCCGCTTGAGATCGATGGCGTGGGAGGAGACCTCAAGCACGGCAAAGGAAACTCTTTGATCGACCATTTGAGACAGAAGCCTCTGAAGATCGTAGGATTCCGGGGTTGTTCTGGAAACCGGGATAGCCCTCTTCCCTATCCGGTACTCGACTGTACCGAGCAACCCAACCTTATAACCAGCCTCACGAAGGATGCTTTCGATCAGGTGGGTGGTAGTAGTTTTACCGTTTGTGCCGGTCACGCCGATCAGTTTTAACTTTCGTGAGGGCTCACGAAAGTAATTTGCTGAAACCTGAGCCAGGGTCTGTCGTGAATCGGTGACAAGAATCTGTGTGGAACTGACACCCGCCTGCCGATTGGCGGGCAGGCCCTCTTGCCACTCCTCCACCACGATAGCCGAAGTTCCCCGTTTCAAAGCCTCATTAACATAGAGATGTCCATCGGTAACAAACCCCCTGATGCAAACGAACAGAGAACTTGGCTCCGTATGACGTGAATCATAAGTTATATTCTTGATATCTAAGTGTGGATCACCAACAATCCGTTTGACCGGGATGCCAGAAAGCAGATCGGAAAGTTTCATCATACCCCTGTTTTTAAAGCACAGTTTATTTTACCATATCAACCCTCTGGAGAGCGAGGGTATTCCGAAAAGCGAAAATTGCTAGACTACCGGGGCCGAGGCAAGGTGCCTCGGCTACCATTTCAGGTAGGGTACCTGGCCCCGCCACCGAAACATGGTAGGCGGGGGCACCTTGCCCCCGCTACGATAGTTGACCTGAGAAAGGTGCGTAGCAAAGACCAGGTCGGTGAGCTAAGCTTTACGGAATACCCGAGCGACCTCCAGGGGGAATTTTCAGACGCTTTATACTGAACTCAGCGATGTTCTTAAAAAGAGGGGCGGCCAGGGTGGCACCGTAAACCGGCATCCGTCCCGTGGGCTGAGGTTCGTCGATGGTGACGATGATAGCCAATTGTGGATCGTTGTTTGAAACAAACCCGGCAAAGGACACCACCAACTTTCCCTCGTCGTATCCGCCATTCTCCCGGGGCTTTTGGGCGGTACCGGTCTTTCCTCCCGCCTCGTACCCGCTGATTCGTGCGTTCTTGCCCGTTCCCTTCTCTACCGCCTGAATCAGAATACTCTGTACCTGCCGAGCGGTCTTCTCTGAAATAGCCCTTTTCTTGCCCGTGACTGCAGGGCGGGAAGAGATTCCGCCTTCGGCGGGGCGGGCGCCCGCCCCTACGCGGGTCAGGTGTGGCGTCACTATGACACCGTCGTTTGCCACCGCGGCAACAACTCTGAGCATCTGAAGAGCTGTGGCCGAAATTCCCTGTCCGTATGGAATGGTGGCGATGCTCGTCGCCGACCACTCCTCCGGCACCGGCACGTAGCCCTCGGCCTCTCCCGGAAAATCGATTCCCGATATCCTTCCCAAACCAAAGGCCCTCAAGTATCTATATAGCTTCTCCTCTCCAAGCTTTAAAGCGATTTTAATCGCACCAACGTTGCTGGATTCGGCGACGATCCCGGCCACCGTTAGATCTCCCTTGGCTTTTCCATCGTATTCACCAAATGTCCCTCCACCCACGTCGATCTCAGCCGGGAGATTGAAGACATCATCGGGGCGAACAACCCCTTCCTCCAACACGGCCGAGACCGTAAGAATCTTTGCTGTGGAACCAGGCTCATAAGCATCGGTCACGGCTCGGTTTCGCCTCTGGCCCTCTTGAGCTTTATCAAAATTGTTTGGGTCAAAGAAGGGTTCGTCGGCCATGGCGTATATCTCCCCATTAACGGGGTTCATGACGATTACGCTTCCCCCTTTGGCTTTGTATTCTTCTATCACACCGTGAAGCTCAACTTGAGCTTTATACTGAATATCTTTGTCGATGGTGAGATGGATGGGTTGTCCCTCGGTAGGATCCTTTCTCGAAAAGATACCGCCTGGAATAGGCGAGCCCGATGGATCTCCCTCGACGATAAGTTTTCCGGGTTTACCGGTCAGAACCTTATCATACTGGAGCTCGATTCCGCCCAACCCCTGATTGTCGATACCAGCGAACCCGAGAATGTGCGCCGCTAAATTTCCTCCAGGATAAAACCTTTTGCGTTCTTTAATAAAACCTATTCCATCGATTTTCAAATCTCTGATCCTGTTCGTCTTATCCTTATCTACCTGACGAGCCAGATAAACAAAGCCCGATTTTTCCTTAAGTTTTTTCTCCAGAGTGCCAGCGTCTGTTCCCAGAATAACCGAAAGCTTATTAGCTACCTGATTAGGACTTCTGATAAAATACGGAGTTGCGTAGATGCTGAAGGCATCGAGGTTGATCACCAGTGGTTCCCCGTTTCGATCATATATGGTACCCCGCTCACCATTGAGTCTAATCTCCCGCAGGCGCTGTCCGAAAGCCATGGCCTCATATTTCTTGGCCTGAACCTGCTGAACAAAAATAAGCCTTGCAGTTATTCCTGCAAGGCTCACAAAGACAAAAAAGAGCACAATGAGCAGTCTTTTCCCGCTACTATCTCGGTAGCGCGCCATCCACCCTCCCCGTCACTTTGCCAGATATGTCATTGCCATGCCCCGACTTGTCGGGGCGTGGCAATCTCACAATTAACCAGGCTTTTTATTTTTTATTGCCCCGTGCGCATTTGGAGCGCGCGCCTTTGAGACAGAAGTTACCCGAAGCTGAGAGATACGGGCATCCCTGGCAATTCACTCTCTTGCCTCCTTCGACGGCAGTCGCGCATAGCTAACGGACTCTTCTTCTGCCGGTAGACTAATGAATGTTATCTCCGTCGGAGTTACCATCGATAGATTGTCGGTAGCAACCCTTTGAATCCGTTCCGGAGTCTTCAGTGAGGTGATCTCCGTCTCCAGCTTTTCCTGGGAAAACCTGGCTGCTTCGAGCGCCTCCTTGATCCGTTCAATGCGGTAAGTATTCTGTGTGACCAGGGCTTTTTCAGAGAGATTTAAAAGGGCCAGGGAAGTCAAGATCAGTGAGGATAAAAGCAAGAAGGTGAATACCGACCCCCCTGCCCTTTTTTGTAGCCTTTGAGGAAGAGGTTGCGAGGGGTGAAGAGATTTGTTACCTCGAGGATAAAGAGGACGGTAGGGGACCTGCCCTATGGGTTTTGGCGCTGCTTGCAACACAACCCCCCCCTCAAAGCTTCTCAGCTGCCCTTAGTTTGGCGCTTTCTGACCGAGGATTTATGACTATCTCCTCTGGCGACGGCCTGACAGGCCTCTTTGTCAGAATCATCAGTCGAGCGCCGAACTCAGGCAGCGATTCTTCTTTAAAAATTCTTTTAACGATTCGATCCTCTAACGAGTGATAGGAAATCGTCGTGACACGACCTTTCATTTTTAGGCTCCCTATGACTT
>JBAQMN010000034.1:0-33768 GCA_049302895.1 Actinomycetota bacterium
ATTTTCCCCTTTGCTCTTGGCTTTGGCCTAATTTTGCTTCTCGGTCACTCATCTATCGAGGCCATGTTTGTCGGCACAGCCATGTCCGCTACGAGTATCGGTATTACGGCTCGTGTTTTATCAGAGCTCAATCTCTTAGCTCGAAAATATAGCCGTGTTATTCTGGGAGCAGCCGTTCTTGACGATATCCTAGCGCTGCTTCTGCTTGTAGCCGTCAGCGGCCTCGGGAGGGGCTCCCTCTCCTTGGTCAATCTTGCGTTGATAGTAGTCGAGGTTCTGGCCTTTCTTTTTATAACACTCTTCGTGGTAAGAAGAATAGCCAAAAGAAGAGCCGCCTCCATCCTGAAGAGGCTTAACATCTCCAATGCTCCCTTCGCCGTGGCTATTGTTGTCTCTTTAGGGCTGTCGGCGCTGTCCAGTTATATAGGGATGGCCGCCATTATTGGGGCTTTTTTGGCCGGAGTTATCTTTGCTGAAACGGAAGATAAATTCGTCCTTCAGCGTGAGATTGCGCCGGTCTATGCCTTCCTCGTGCCTTTCTTTTTTGTGGTGATGGGAACAAAAGTGGATATCAAGCAGTTTGTAAATCCCACAGTCGTCTGGTTGATGCTGGCTGTGATACTTCTGGCAATCATCGGCAAGCTGTTTGGTGGTTTCCTGGGTTCCACTATTCTGGGTTGGAGATCAGCTCTGAATGTCGGTATCGGAATGATCCCTCGGGGAGAAGTTGGACTAATTGTTGCCAGCATCGGACTCGGCCTGGGCAAAGTCCCCTTGAATATGTATTCGATAGTTGTTTCGATGTCCGTTATCACAACGCTGATTGTGCCGCCGATCTTAAAGCTCACAACTAAAGACTAAACTTTTACCTTACTATATGCGACCATGTCGTGTAAAAAGAAGGATCGAGCAGGCACTAACGTCCCGGCAGCGTATTTATTTGTCCTGTGAGGGGGTTTACTCAATCTCTGTCTTGTTCGAGGTTTGAGTCTTCATGATCGCTTCCGATAACTCGCGTAGAACATTTAGGTAAGAGTTCCAATTGTGACTACTTAAGTCTACCAGCTTCCATCTACGAACCCGACGAACCAGAAAGCTTTGTAGAGTAGTTCAATCACTTGACCTCTTAGAAATCCTGGTATAGTATATATCGTAGCCAGATAGTAACATAGCGGGGTATTACTTTATGGGTACAAAAAATACAATCCTATCGAGAATAGATTTAGCTATTATTGAAGAGATACTTGCTCATTGTGGAAGTGTCACCGACTCTAATTGTATTTATGAGGCGCTCGCTAAGGAATATTCAAAAGCTGAGGTCAAAAACAAAATCAACAAGCTGAAGAAGGCAGGCTGGCTGGTCAGAATAAAAAGAGGGAAATATGCAGTTACAAATATTGAATCTCACAATTTTGCTAATATCTCGCCTCTAGTCTTAGCTTCTATTTTTGTATCTGATTCTTATGTTTCCTTTGAGCTTGCTTTGAATCACTATGGCCTTTTTGATCAGTTATCTAAAAGAGTTATTTCTGTAACTTCAAAGAAACCTAAAAAGTTTAATTTTCAAAATACTGAATACCTCTTTTCGAAAATTAAGTCTGAGCTGTATTTTGGCTTCAAAGAAGTCTCAATCGATAATCAAAAAGCCAACATTGCCGAGCTTGAAAAGGTTGTCTTAGACTACCTTTACTTTCGTAATGATACTTACAGTATTGATCTTCTTTTAGAGAAGTTAACAGAAGGGCGAAGTGAACTAGATTTTGAAAAGCTTCAGAAGTATGCCTTGAAATACCCTCTCTTCGTCAAGCGACGCTTAGGCTTTCTCCTGGACATAATTGATGTTAACTCAGATAAACTGCACCAGGAAGTTAGGAAAAAGTCAGGCTATAGTAAACTAACCAAGAACTCCACTAAGTTTAATGCCAAATGGCGTCTCTACTATGAAGATCGATTTACTAAATAAATCCCAACTCGCAGTTATCAACAAAAGAATCCTTCGCTATCCTTTAGCTGATGCCGAAAAGGACTATTTCTTAGCAGTTGTTTTAAAGATAATCTATGGTTCAAATCTTAATGACAAGCTGGTCTTTAAAGGTGGTACAGCGCTAAACCATCTTTACCTAGATCAACTTCGTTTTTCTGAAGATTTGGACTTTGGAACACTTAACTCTGTGAGCTTGGAAGATCTCCAAGAAGTCTTCTCAGTATATGATTTTCTGGAAATCAAAAAGGTCTCACCATCAGATTTTTCGTTGAAAATTGACAGACTTAAGTTTATTGGTCCCTTGGGTCAGGCCAACTCAATAAGAATGGATCTTGATTTGACTCAGGAAATAATTCAACCAATTCACCAGATGAACTATCACAATGTCTATGGGGTTGATGTTAAAGTCTGGCATGGATTTGAGTGAAATTTGTGCTGAAAAATTGAGGGCAATAAATGAGCGAGCCAGATACCGGGATTTCTATGATCTGGCAATGGCTTTTAAAAAGAAACCAGTAAAGTCTTCCGAGATTGTTGATATTCTCAAAAAGAAGGAGCTAAGGAAGGAGCTGAAAGAGGAGCACATTTTAAAAAACCTCAAAATAGCCCAAGAAGCAAAAGATAATGGTCTCGAAAATCTCTACTACCGGGAGGAGATTACAAAAGACGAGATAGAAAATGTACTTGGTAAATTATTACCACTGCTCGACTGAAATAGCTCTGTGATCAAATCTTATCTCTTCTTGATGACCTGCGATAATTCGCGTAGAATCTCTAAGTAGTAGTTCCAGTGGTGACCTGTAAGGTCTACCACTCGGTTGTTCCGACAATCTCATCCTCGCTGGCCTGGTGTTTGCTGCGCACTTTTCACAGGTCGCTGCGGAGACGGGCCGACACAGAGGTCGGCCCCTACGAGTTTTCGCAGTTCTCGGTAGGGGCGGACGTCCCTGTCCGCCCTTCGCAGGTCAATTCCCTACGGGTCGCAGACACACTTCGCTTACTCTGAATACCCTCGCTTCGCAGCATTTCAATTTTCGCTTTTTGGAATACTTTCGTTCTCGGGAAGAGCGAGCCGTGTATAGACAGCGAGTGACTCGCCGTCGCGTAGCCGCTATGGCGGAGCACGGCGTTCGAATCCCCCATAAATAATTTCTATTTGTTCACTATTTTGACTTGTTCATTATTAATGAACATGATAAAATAGTGAACAGAGACTGCTATAGGAGGAATTCGTTATGAGAGAGACGGAAATCCTAAACGGATGCATAGAGCGACTAAATGAGTTGCCGAATATGACCGCACGTCTTCTGCGGCGTCAGCGGCGGGATGAGCAGGCTCGCTTTATCTGGGACGGTGTGGCTGAAATCAAAACTCCGCAGGGACGCTGGCGTGGCCTTCTCGAGGTTAAACAGAGGTTGACGGTTGTCCCTGCGAGGCACTGGGTTATGGTCCTGCAGGAGCTCTATCGCCAGGCGGGGCTTAAAGATCATGTCGCAATCCTCTGTACGGACTACATTGGTGACACGGTTGCCCAGGAGCTTCGGGCGCAGAAAGCCAATTTTGTCGACGTAGCCGGAAACATGTTTCTGAATCTGCCAAGGGGACCGTACATCTATGTGGAGGGTAAACGTCCTCTGATCGTGGCCGGTCGCAAGCCCGGCCGCCTTTTTGAGCCAACTGGGCTAAAGATTCTCCTGACACTCTTGTTGGATCCTGAGGCAATCAACTGGCCCTACCGTGCGATAGCCGAGGATGCTGGTGTTGCTCTAGGCACGGTCGGCTGGGTTATGCGAGATCTCAGGGAACGCGGCTTTGTTAAGCCCGTCGGCCCGCGTAAGGGACAACTCATCAATCGGCGAGAGCTCTTTGACCGCTGGGTCGCTGGATATGCTGAAAAGCTGCGTCCCAAGCTTGTTCTGGGTCGTTATAGAGCAAAAGAGACTGATTTGGGACAAGTGCTCAAATGGCTACCTGGTGAGCTAGCACGGAAACGCGTCCAATGGGCCCTAACCGGTGGCATCGCAGCTGATTTACTCATCGGGCACTACCGTGGCGAGGCACTAACCCTATTTGCCAACGGGTGGACCCCAAAGGTTGTAAGGGCTCTGAGATGGCTGCCAGCGGCTGATGGTCCTGTGACCATACTAAATGGATTTGGGAATTGCACGTTCAAAGGACCTACGATTGACCAGTCTCCACTCGCGGCCACACCTCTAATTTATGCCGAACTACTGCATATGGGTGGGGACCGTGCTGGCGAGACAGCAGAGATAATTCGCAAGAAGTATATCGAGGAAAAGTTACGTGAGCCTTGATTTCGAAACTCAAGAAGCTGTTGCAAAATTGAAAAGTGTCTTAGAGGAGGCGCACATTAAGTACGTTCTCGTGGGTGCCCAGGTTCCTTTGTTCATGCTTATGGGTGATTCAGCAGGGTCTTCCCAACCTGGTGCGCGGGAGACTAAGGACGTTGATACTGCTGTCTCTGTGAACAGTTGGCGCGAGTTCGAGCAGATCAAGAAGCAGTTAATGAAAGTAGGCTTTGTCACTCCCTCAGGCGGTCCTGAGCATCGTCTCGAGCTTGGACGCGGTGAGGTAGATCTACTTCCAGCGGGTCAAAAGATCTCGAATAAAGGCCGCATAATCTGGCCTAAGTCTGGCCAATCGATGGACATAACCGGATTTGCCGAAGCGTTCGAGCACGCGGTGGAGACAGAGATCAGTCCTGGTCAGCGGGTACCGGTTGCTCCACTCTGGGTCTTTGTTATCTTAAAGATCGTGGCCTACGAAGATATAGGTCGTCGGAAAGATGCCTATGATCTGGTGCTTGTCTTGCAGGAGTATGGTGTGAAAGACAATCGCAGGTTTGAGAACATTGAGATCATACCAGAGGGTATGGACTACGAGTTCAGTGGGGCCTTCCTCTGTGGCTACGACGTGGCCAAGCGGGCGCACTCATCGACTGTATCGAATGTTCTCAGCTATCTAGATAAGATGCTTGCGAGCGGTGAGTATGCGCCAATAGTAGATGCGATGATCAGGGAGGCGGGTCGGCTGGACGATGAGGCGTATCGACACACAATCTTCAAGTTACTCGCATCATTCCAAGCTGGCCTGCTTACTGGCCAGAAAGGTTGATCTCCATGAAGCAAGCTCTTTTGCGTGACCACCGTATGCTTTGCTATAATTCGTGGGAAAGGATTTCCAGCGTAGTGACCAGTGGATTGCTCTTGAGTATCGGATCCGTGGTGAGCCGGCTGGGGCACACATAATTGATTGAAAAGGTTCTTGTCACCGTCAAGAAGTACGGTATGCTAAAGAAAAAGGATAAGGTGCTAATAGCGGTCTCGGGAGGAGGAGATTCTTTAGCGCTTCTTTTCACCTTCCTTGAACTGAGAGACATCTTCGATCTTTCCCTCCATGTTTTTCATCTCAACCACATGATGCGCGGGAAGGCATCTGACGAGGATGCCCGCTTTGTCGAAGGCTTAGCTGGCAAACTCGGTCTCCCGGCTACTTTGCTTTCCTATGACGTTCCATCCTTCATCAAAAAACACAAACTCTCGCCGGAGGAGGGAGCCAGAGAGGTGCGCCACATGCTTCTTGATAAGGCTGCTTCTGACGTTAAAGCCGATCGGATCGCCCTGGGGCACACCTCCGACGACCAGGTGGAAACCTTTCTCATGAGATTGATCAGAGGGGCGGGTCTGGAAGGTTTAAGAGCTATTCTACCGGTTAGGGGACTTTACATCAGGCCTCTGATCGAAGTTAGTCGCGACGAAACCCACGCCTTCTGCCGCGAGAGAAACCTTAAACCTCGATTTGACGAATCCAACGTTGACCTTTCTTTCTTAAGAAACAAGATCCGGGGTGGGCTAATTCCTTATATAATCAAGAACTACAATCCCTCCTTTAAAGAAGAAGTGCTTCGCGAGATCCAGGTGATATCCGAGGATCAGGCATTACTGGAGAAGCTGAGCGAGCAGCAGTGGAAGCGAGTGGCCAGGCATGAGGAAGAAAGGGTTGTCCTTGATCGCCCAAAGATGCTTAAGTTTCCGCTCGCTTTGAGACGGCGCCTCCTAAGAAAAGCCATCTTAATCGTGCAGGGCAACCTTTATGGCATCACTTTTCAGCACATCGAAGACGTTTTAAATAAGGTTTTAATGGGGGAATCGGGAGCCTCTCTTGACCTCCCCAAGGGGTTAATAGTTTATCGAGAATATGATATCATAGGAATAGCAAAAGGAAGAGTTGGAAAGAGGCTTCCTCCCGATTTCAGTGTGCCGCTAAAGATTCCAGGGGAGACGGAAATTTCTGTCTGGAACAAAAGGATTTCTGCCGTTCTGGTACCGGTCGAAAAAGCGGCTCTTCCAAAGACACGGGACGAAGCGGTTTTTGATTTTGGTGTGATTAAACTTCCTTTGGTTCTTCGGCGGATCCAAGCGGGTGATAGGTTTCGCCCTTTGGGGATGAAAGGGGAAAAGAAGCTTCAGGATTTTTTTGTTGACGAGAAAATTCCACGTGAAGATAGAGAAAAAGCGCTGGTTGTGACCACAGCAGGACAAATCATCTGGGTGGTGGGAAGGAGAATCGACGACAGATTCAAACTGACCGAAAAAACCAGGCAGGCGCTAATCCTAAAGGTGGAGTAGAGAGTGGAGAATGAGATCGGAGAGGTACTCGTAACCGAGGAAGAGATTCGAGCCAAAGTTAAAGAGCTCGCCAAGCGAATCTCCGAAGACTACAAAGATAAAGAACTTCTGCTTGTGGGAATTCTCAAGGGTGCTTTTATGTTTCTGGCCGATCTCTCCAGGGAACTGACCATTCCGGTTCAATTTGATTTTATTGCCGTCTCGAGTTACGGATCAGTCTCCAAATCCAGTGGTGTAGTACGGATCCTGAAAGATTTGGAGGCCGATATCGAGGGAAGACACGTACTAATAGTGGAAGATGTGATTGATACGGGGTTGACTCTGAACTATCTGATTAGAAATTTCAAGGTGCGGCGCCCGTCGACTCTGGAGATATGTGCTCTCTTAAGTAAGCCGGAGGTCCAGAGGGTGTCCCTGAACATTAAATATCTGGGTTTCTCTATCCCGGCAAAGTTTGTCGTTGGCTACGGCTTAGACTTTGCTGAGAAGTACCGGAATCTTAAACACGTTGCTACTTTAAAGACAAAGGTGGCAACCGGGAGGTAAATTAGAGTTGAAAAAGTACATAAATGTTGTGATCTGGCTTTTGATAATCGCTGCTATATTTGTGCTATTCCAGTATGTGATTCCCAAGCCCGGTGAGAAGGTTAAGACCTTAGCTCTCAATCAATTCGTAAGTGACGTTCAGGCCAAGCGTGTCAAAGAGGCGAAAATTTTTGATAGCGATCATCGCGTCGAGGGTGTGCTTAAGGACGGCACCAAATTCGAGGTCACCTATCCGGAAAAATATGACGTGGCTGTTCTCCTCCTCCAGTACAATGTGAAAACCGAAACTCAGAAGCAGTCCATCTGGCTTGGACTGATTGGCAATTTCTTTGCCTACCTGTTCTTTCCGTTGGTAATTCTGGTAGTGATTTGGTTCCTGATGATGAGGCAGGTCCAGGGGGGAAACAAGGTTCTATCGTTCGGCAAGAGCCGGGCCAAGACGATGAGCAAGGACCAGCCCAAGACTACCTTCGATGACGTGGCCGGGCTCGACGAAGTTGTCGAAGAGCTTGAGGAGATCAAAGAGTTCCTGGCCAATCCGAAGAAGTTTCAGGCTCTGGGGGCCAAAATACCAAAAGGGATTCTGATCTATGGACCACCGGGAACCGGCAAGACCCTGCTCGCTCGAGCGGTGGCCGGCGAGGCCAACGTGCCCTTTTTCCACATCAGCGGCTCGGATTTCGTCGAAATGTTTGTCGGCGTCGGAGCGAGCCGCGTTCGGGATCTCTTTGAGCAGGCGAAAGCGAGTGCACCGGCTATTATCTTCATGGACGAGATTGACGCGGTGGGCCGTCATCGAGGAGCCGGTTTGGGAGGCGGTCATGATGAGAGAGAACAAACCCTAAACCAGCTTCTGGTCGAGATGGATGGCTTCGATCCCAAGTTGGGAGTGATCCTTATCGCCGCTACAAACCGTCCGGATATTTTGGATCCGGCTCTACTCAGGCCAGGCCGTTTCGACAGGCAAATCGTCACGGATAGGCCCGACCTTCGAGGGCGAGAGGGGATTCTCAAAGTTCACGCCAAGGGTAAGCCGCTGGCAAAGGATGTGGATCTTTCAGTTTTGGCCCGTTCAACTACTGGCTTTACCGGAGCAGATCTGGCCAATCTAATCAACGAGGCTGCCCTGCTGGCTGCCCGCCACAACAAGAAGGAGATTGACATGCCTGAGCTTCAGGAGTCTATCGAGCGGGTAATCGCCGGCCCGGAGAGGAAAACGCGTATTGTCAGCGACAGGGAGAAAAAGATTATAGCCTATCACGAGACAGGTCATGCTTTGGTGTCGCGCAATCTTCCTTACACGGATCCGGTACACAAGATCTCCATCATTCCTCGGGGGCAGGCCTTAGGCTACACCATTGCTCTTCCTACGGAGGATAAGTACCTGGTTAGCAAGACAGAGCTTCACAACAAGCTTGCTCAGCTTCTGGCTGGTAGGGTCTCCGAAGAGATAGTATTCCACGATGTGACCACGGGTGCTCATAACGACCTGGATCGTGCAACCAAGATCGCTCGCCAGATGGTCACCGAGTACGGCATGAGCGAAAAGTTGGGACCTCTCACGTTAGGTCAGAAACAGGACACGGTCTTTCTTGGCCGAGACTTTGCGGCTCACCCGGACTATAGCGACCAGGTAGCCTTTGAGATCGATCAGGAGATAAGGCGAATCATCAACGACGCCCACAATGAGGCAAAAAGGATTCTGACCGAAAACCGCGACAAGCTTGACAGGATCGCCAAGCATCTGATTGAAGTGGAGACAATGGAGAAGCAAGAGCTGGAAAAGCTCTTGGCAGATAAGGTCAAGCGTCCCAGTGCTGTCTCTCAGGTGAAAAAGGCGGCGAACCGGGTTGGACAGAGGAAAGATTGAACAGGGCGTCCGCCTTATATTAGAGGGCATCGGCGAGGACCCTGAGAGGGAGGGAATCCGTCTGACCCCAGCCCGCGTCACCTCCATGTACGAGGAGATTTTCAGTGGCATTGGCCAGGACCCTCGGGAAATCATCCAGGTCACCTTTGCCGAGAACCACGATGAGATGGTTCTGGTAAAAGATATACCCCTCTATTCCATCTGCGAGCATCATCTCATGCCATTTATCGGAAAAGCACACGTCGCTTACATACCTGGCAAGGACGGACGTATAACCGGTATAAGCAAGCTTGTCAGAGTGGTCGACCTGCTGGCTCGCCGTCCCCAGGTTCAAGAGCGTTTAACTACTCTGGTGGCGGATAACCTTGTGGCGGCGTTGAGCCCGCGCGGGGTTATGGTGGTGATAGAAGCCGAACATCTCTGCATGAGCATGCGTGGTATAAACAAGCCGGGCTCGATAACTGTAACCTCCGCAGTAAGAGGGATTTTTAAGATGAACGTGGCCTCAAGAGGAGAGGTTTTATCCCTGATCAAAAAGTCCGCCAAGTGATATGGCTCATAATACTCGCGTCATTATCGTAAATGATTTAGGCGAAGCTCGCCGAGTTCTCAAAGAGGTAAAGGTGGATTCGGCCGGCGTCGAAATTATGAGCTCCAAGGCTATCCACCGCGTGGTCAAGCTGGAAGGCGTAGAGGGTCGAGCCGCCAATATTCTGAAGCAAGAGATGCTGGCCCGCGGCGGTGAGGCGGCGGTAGCCAAGAATGCTTATAACCTAAGGGGAGATACCACCGACGTTGTGCTCATGGGCACCCTCCGCCAATTTGCTCTTCTACTGACGAAACTTACACAGCAACCCCTCGGTTTAAAAGAAGTGGCTGACGAGATAGGGAACGCCCTTAGCCATTTTGAGTCCACTCCCTCCCCCCTGAAATGGAGAAACTTCGAGCTCGATCTTTCTGGCCGCACTCACCTGATGGGAATTCTTAATGTAACTCCTGACTCTTTCTCCGATGGAGGAAGGTTTCTCGATGTCGCCAAGGCCGTCGGCCACGGTCAGTGGGTGGAGGAGGAGGGAGCGGACTTGATCGATATAGGTGGCGAATCGACCCGTCCGGGGGCTGAGGCGGTTAGCTTGAATGAGGAGTTGAAACGGGTCATCCCGGTGATTGATGGACTATCAAAAAAGATCAGCATCCCTATATCGATTGATACCTATAAGGCGAAGGTCGCTCGGGAGGCGCTCGACCACGGTGCAAGTATGGTTAATGATATTAGTGGTTTGAGAGGCGACAAGGAGATGGCCTCTCTGGCGGCCGGGGCGGAGGTTCCCCTGGTGATAATGCACATGAAAGGCACTCCCAGGAACATGCAGAAGAACCCTCGCTACACATCGGTTTTAGGGGAGATAACACATTTTCTACGCCAGCAATCGGAGGTAGCTCTTGCGGCTGGAGTGGCGAGGGATAAAATCATTGTCGACCCCGGCATCGGTTTTGGGAAAACTAGCGAGCATAACCTGGAAATTTTGAACAGGCTGCCGGAGCTCAGGAGTCTGGGATTTCCTATTCTGATAGGAACCTCTCGAAAATCCTTTATCGGTCTAACCCTCGATTTGCCTGTTGAGAAGCGGCTCCAGGGAACGGCCGCCACGGTTGCCTATAGTATAATCCAGGGAGCGAGCGTTGTCAGGGTTCACGACGTGAAAGAAATGGTACAGGTGGCGCGGATGACCGACGCGATTATCAGAATGAAATGAAGTCGAAAGTCTATTTGGGCCTGGGGTCCAATGTGGGCGGCCGCCTTTCAAACTTAAAAAAAGCGCTAAATCTGCTGAAGAAAAAGGATATAAACGTTTTAGAAACTTCCTCCGTTTACGAATCGAAACCGGTGGATTACCTGGAACAGCCGAATTTTTTGAACATCGTGGTGGAGGCGGAAACCCACTTAAAGCCTGGAGAAATCTTAGAATCGATTCGGGAGATTGAGCATTCACTGAGGCGAAAGAGAGAGATCGAGAAGGGACCGAGAACTATCGACATCGACATTCTCTTATACGACGATACTGAGGTCAGAAGCGCTGAACTCACCATTCCTCATCCGAAGATGCTTGAGCGGATCTTTGTTGTTGTACCCCTCCTTGAGATCGCTCCCGACGTGAAGCTCCCTTCGGGAAAGCTGGTGAGAAGGAGTCTTAAGGGACTTTCCGTTAATGAGGCTGAAATAAGGAAGATAGGAAAAGATGAAGACCCTTTCTAAGATTCCTCAAATAAGGGAAGCTGCAAAGGCCGAGCGGGAAATGGGCAAATCGATTGGATTCGTTCCAACCATGGGTTATTTCCACCAGGGTCATTTGAGTCTAATGAAAGCCGCCCGCAGAGAGTGTGACACCGTTGTGATCAGTATTTTTGTTAATCCGACTCAGTTTGGCCCGACGGAGGATTTTGCATCCTACCCCCGAGACGTTGAGCGAGACAAAAAGATGGCTGAGGCTGTGGGAGTTGACTATGCTTTCATCCCTTCCGTAGAGGAGATCTATCCCGATGGTTACTCGACTTATGTTGATATAGAAGGCTCTTTGACGAAAGGACTCTGTGCGGCCGACCGACCCGGGCACTTCAGAGGCTGTGCAACGGTGGTGGCCAAGCTTTTCAACATTGTTCAACCTGACAAAGCCTATTTTGGACAGAAGGATGTGCAGCAAGCGATTATAATGAAGAGGATGGTTGACGATCTCAACATACCTGTCGAAATTGTGGTTTGTCCGATAGTGAGGGAGAAAGACGGTCTGGCTATGAGCTCGCGAAACGTTTACTTGAGTCCGGAGGAGCGAAAGGCAGCTCCGGTTCTGTACAAGGCTTTAAGAAAAGCTGAGGAGATGGTCGGCGCCGGAGAGCGAAAAGCACCAGCCATTAGGAAGACTATGGAGGATATTATCCGTTCCGAACCGCTGGCCAATATCGAATACATCGCTATCTGCGACACAACCAATCTCGAAGAGGTCGAGGAAATAAAGGACGAAACCTTAATCGCCTTGGCCGCGAAGTTTGGTAAAGCAAGGCTAATCGATAACACCATAATCAGACTGAAGACTGCTAAGAACTAAGGACTAAGAAGACCGGAGTGTGAGTTCTCGACAAGCCTGCCTCGAGTCCTTCGACAGGCTCAGGATAAACTTCGTCGAGAGGCTCGAACAATATTGTTATTCTTCGAGCGAGTCCGCCCTAGGCGGACGAGTCGAGAAGAGTCGACCTAAAGGTCGACCTGCCTATGGCAGGCGGACCTTTAGGTCCGCTGAGGAGAGACAAATGCGTATTGCAGAGAAGCCCTCTAAGGAAGCCGGGAGTTCTCGAAGGGCTCGAACAATAAAGACGGTTGTAATATTCTTCGAGCGAGTGAAGCGAGTCGAGAAGGAGGCGCAATGTTTAGGCAGATGTTGAAGAGCAAGATACACAGGGCCACTGTCACGGAGGCGGATCTCGATTACGAGGGCAGCATCACTATCGATTCCGAGCTTCTGGAGGCAGCAGACATTCTTCCTCACGAACAGGTTCAGGTAGTTGACGTAACTAATGGAGCCCGCCTTGAAACATACGTTATCGCCGGTCAAGGCGGGTCTGGCATTGTCTGTTTGAACGGCGCCGCTGCTCACCTCGTTCATAAAGGGGACACGGTAATAATCATTTCCTATGCGATGGTCGAGGAGAAGGAAGCCAGGAAACTGGTCCCAAAAGTTCTCTACGTGGACGAGAAAAACAGACTTATTAAGATTGAACACAGGATACCTACCCACGACATCTGTTAAACCCGCTCGTGACTTGCGCCTTACAACTGGCGACCTGTATACTTGAAACATGTCACTTCCTCGATACTTAATAAATTTCGATTCGACGAGTCTGCCAACTCACTTCTTTGATGTCGTCGTCATTGGCAGTGGAGTGGCTGGTCTCTCCACTGCGATCAGGTTGGGAAAATTCTTTAGAGTGGCCTTGCTTACCAAAACGGAGCTTTCTCACACGGCAACACGCTACGCCCAGGGAGGCATCGCTGCCGCCGTGGGCGTGGGAGACACCCCTGATTTGCATTACAAAGACACGATAGAAACGGGGCGCGGTCTTTCCGACCCCAAAGCCGTCAGGGTCTTAACCAACGAAGGCCCGAAGTGCATCAAAGAACTGGCGGCGTGGGGAGTGACATTCGACAGGGAGAAGGGAAGGTTCAGTCTGGCCAGAGAGGGGGGGCACTCCAGGGCTCGTGTCGTCCATTCCAGGGATACCACAGGAAGCGAAGTGGAGACAAACCTGGTACAAATCGTTACCGGTCTCAGTAACGTTTCCATTCAGGAGAGAGTTTTCGCCGTCGATCTTCTAACGGAAGACGGAAGATGCATAGGCGTACTGGCGATGGACTCAGACAAACCTCTCATCTTTTTAACAAGAGCAGTCGTGATGGCGGCGGGCGGAATGGGTCAGCTCTATTCGACCACTACCAACCCGCCGATTTGTACGGGTGACGGCCTGGCTATGGCCTATCGGGCCGGTGCTCGCCTGGCAGACGTGGAGTTTCTTCAGTTTCATCCGACTACTTTGCACATCTCTGGTTCCCCTCGTTTCCTGATAAGTGAGGCGGTTCGGGGTGAAGGGGCGTATCTCCGGGATAATCAGGGCCGACGTTTCATGGCCGACGTTCATCCCCTGGCGGAACTGGCTCCCAGGGATGTGGTAGTCAGGGAGATGATTCTGGTCATGCGAAAAACAGGCCAGGATCACGTTTATCTGGACTTAACTCGCATACCGGAGGAGCGGTTTCGGCACCGTTTCCCAGCAATTTACGAGAGATTAGTTGAGAAAGGTTTTGACATCGCGAGAGACATGATTCCGGTTTCCGCCGCCGCTCACTACATGAGTGGCGGGATCAAAACCGACCTTGACGGACGAACCAACATCCCCGGTCTGTTTGCCGTTGGCGAGGTAGCCTATACGGGAGTTCACGGCGCCAACAGGCTGGCCAGCAATTCTCTTTTGGAAGGGCTGGTCTTCAGCCGGAGAGCCAGTAGAGCTCTGGAAACATCGCTGGAGCGGGAGTCGTCTAAAGAGGTGAATCCTTCGACAAGCTCAGGACAAGTTTTTTCACTGCGCTACGATTATAATCGTCTGGTCAAGAAGTTTGACATTCATCTGGAACGACAAGAACTGCAGAAGACGATGATGGAGTGGGTGGGAGTCCTGCGTTCGGGAGAAAGTCTGAATCGTGCTCTGGATTTCTTTCAGAGCCGGCGGGATCTTTTGTATACCCGGTTCGATTCACCGCAAGCGTTGGAGCTTCAAAATATGCTTACTGTGGGAAAGCTGATGGCCACGGCCGCTTTCATCAGAGAAGAGAGCAGGGGGTCTCACTGGCGTGAAGATTTCCCCTATGAAGATGACGAAAAATGGCTTAAGCACATAACCCTGAGCCGAGACGAAGAAGATATCGAGGTGGAGATAGGAAAGTAGTTGAGAATGGAGAGCGCCGAGGAGATTCTAAAGAAGACAATCGTCGATGCATTGGAAGAGGATCTGGGATTCGCCGGGGATATCACCTCTCAAGCGGTTGTCCCGTCTGATCTTCAAGGCAGGGCTTCGGTTAGGGCAAAAGAGGAAGGGGTAATCGCAGGACTTTTTGTCGCCAGAGCAGTATTTAAGGCAGTGGATAGTGAGATTGAGTTTATCGAAGACGTCGAGGATGGAGCGGAGGTAAAGAGGGGCCAGAGGGTGGCACAGATTGTTGGTGCCGTTAGAAGCATTCTGGCCGGAGAGCGGATCGCCCTGAATTTCCTGGCTCACCTTTCGGGAATAGCCACTCTGACAAGAAAATTTGCTGACAAAGCCCGGCCCTTCCAAGTAACCATCAAAGATACTCGGAAGACCACACCCAATATACGAATTCTAGAAAAGTATGCAGTTAGAGTCGGAGGGGGCAAGAGTCACCGCTTTGGCCTCTACGATGCGGTTCTGATTAAAGACAATCATATTAAGGCGGCTGGCGGGATTCTGCCGGCTATCGAGCAAGCCGCCAGAAATCTCCGACCCGGGACCAAAATAGAAATGGAAGTGGACAGCCTGGACGATGTGACCGAGGCTTTGAGAGGGAAAGCGGATATCATTATGCTCGACAACATGGACGTGGCCAGCATCAAAGCTGCAGTTAGGAAGATCGGTGCCAAGGCTCTGGTTGAAGTTTCGGGGGGAGTGACCCTGAACAACGTGGAAGAGATAGCCAGAACGGGCATAAATTTTATTTCGGTCGGCGCCATAACCCAGTCGGCGAAGGCTTTAGATTTCTCCCTCAACCTTGAATAGCGAAGGAGATTGATGGCCCGAAAGATTGTCGAGTTTTTGATGCCGTATTTTAGCAACTACGGTTACTACATGGTGTTTTTCGGGGTTTTCCTGGAGAGCTCAGCCCTTCTCGGTCTCCTGGTGCCGGGGGAGACGGTTCTTGTCATCGCCGCCTTCTACGCGGCGCGCAACAGTCTCAGGCTTGAATACGTTATACTACTGGCCTTCCTCGCTGCCGTTCTTGGCGATAATCTTGGTTACTTTATCGGTTTAAGGGGAGGACGTCCTTTTCTCAAGAAGTATGAACGATACTTTTTTGTTTCTGAAAAGAGATTGCGAGCAGTTGAGCGATACTACAAGAATCACGGTGGCAAGACGGTTTTTATCGCTCGATTCACTGCTTTCTTGAGGGCTTTAGCCGCTATCACGGCGGGAGTGTCCCGCATGGAGTACAAAAAGTTTTTTTTGTATGATTTGTTGGGTGCTCTCGTCTGGGCGCCGGTCGTATCGATTCTCGGATATTTTCTCGGTTATAACTGGCCCCTGTTGGAAAAAATCCTTAACCGTATCGGTCTGGGGATGCTTATAATCTTCGTTCTAATTATTGTTGGCGTGTATGTTTATCGTAGGAGGCGCAGATTCGCGGGAATTGAGTAGGTTCGGTGAGGTTGTCCATCACATCGAGGCGGTCACTTCCACTCAGGATGTCGCTAAGGATATGGCGTCAAGGGGCGCGCCTGAGGGAACGGTGGTCGTGGCTAAGAAGCAGACGCAGGGAAGGGGTCGGTTGGGCAGAAAGTGGTTTTCTCCCGAAGGAGGCCTCTGGTTTTCAGTCATTATGCGACCAGAAATTGCTCCGAGTGAAGCACCCAAAATAACTCTTTTAGGCGCGGTTTCCATTGCTCGAGCAGTTCGGGAAGTCACGGAGCTGGAAGCCGAGATCAAGTGGCCCAACGACATCCTTATAAAAGATCAGAAAGTTGCCGGAATTCTAACGGAAGGGAGCGCCGTTTCGAACCAACTGAGCTTTGTTCTCCTTGGCGTCGGCATAAATGTTAATGTCGATATCTCAATTTTTCCAGAAGGCTTACTAATGCCGGCGACGTCTCTTTCCGCCGAGGGCGGTAAAGAAATCGAGCTTCCTTTACTATTGCAATCTTGCCTGAAACATCTCGAGAGCTATTACGCCTTGCTGAAAACTGATTTTGAAAAAATTCTCGGTGAATGGCGGGAGTTTTCGGCAATCCTCGGCAGACAGGTAAGAGTTTCCTCGTTAGGAGAAGCTCTGGAGGGGGTAGCGACAGACGTTGATGAACAGGGGGCGCTCCTTCTAAAAGTTTCTTCAGGAGAAGTTAAGACAGTTCGCACGGGGGACCTATTTATCCTAAAATAGCCGAGGCCCCGCCAGAGTGCAGCGGGACAAGCAGGATGCCTCGGCTACCATGTAACATTGGACCGGTAGGGCAGGGCACCTTGCCCTGCCACTTGTTGCTTTGTGGTCATTGCGAGGAGCCCGGCTCTGAGCGGGCCGACACAGAGGTCGGCCCCTACTACGAGTTATCGCTGTTCCCGGTAGGGGCGGACGTCTCTGTCCGCCCTCTCTAAGGCAGCACTATTGACTTAGTATCAATTTGACTGCTATATTTCATTCAATCTAAACGCACAAGAGGAGGTAAAGTATATGTTTTCTACTTATGTGGAGAGGTATCGGGTCGCGCGGTACAACGCTTTTAAATGGCGATATGAGCTGAGTATCGCGAAAAAACTGGGTCTTGTTTTTGGTATGGCTGTTTTGACCGGGCTGGTGGCGCAGATCGGAATTCTCCTGCCCTGGAGCCCCGTACCGATTACAGGTCAAACGTTTGCCGTATTGCTGGCGGGGGTGCTGCTCGGTAGGTGGTACGGGGGTTTAAGTCAACTTATATATGCGGTGCTCGGTGTTGCCGGGGTACCCTGGTTCGGCGGATGGACCGGAGGGACAGGTGTTCTTTTTGGCCCCACCGGTGGGTACATCATAGGTTTCGTTTTGGCTGCCTGGTTTATAGGGTATTTCACAGATACACGCATCCGTTCGAGAAATTTCCTTCCTATGCTGGGGCTGATGCTTTTTGCCAATTTTGTTTTAATTCACGGGCCTGGTTTAATGCAGTTAGGTCTGTATTTAACTCTTGTTAAGGGACTCAAGCTCACCCTGATAAAATTGCTTTGGATGGGTACGATTCCTTTTATTCCGGGAGATGTCTTGAAAGCGGTGGCTGCGGCGGCGGCGACAAAGAGTATCACTCCCAAAGAATCTTACAACGGAGAGGTCGATGCGGAAAAGCCTGCCTGACGGCAGGCAGGCGGATTCGGATTCCTTGAAGAATATTGAGATTCGAGCCCATCATCTCTTGTGTTTAATCGGTTTTCGTGGCTTGGGCTACGATGAAAAATTCATTGAGAATATGGAAAACGTGGCCCAGCTCTTTAGGTCAAATGGTGCTATTTTTTCCATAATCAACACGGCCGATTCTATTTGCTCAGCGTGTCCTTATAATAAGGACGGCAACTGCGCAAAGGAACAGGATTCAGAGCGGAGGGTCAGAAGCAAAGATTTACAGGTCATAGACAGGCTTGGACTTGCGGTTGGAGACGAACTTCGGTCTGATGAACTTTTGAAACTGATTAAAGAAAGGATTTCTCCAGCCGATATGACGAAAATCTGTCAGGGCTGTGAATGGCTAAACTTGGGATACTGCACCGATGGATTAAAGATTTGAGGTCGAGGTAGAGCAATGCTGCTGGCAATTGATGTTGGAAATACCCAGACAGCCATTGGCGTGTTCAAAGATAAGGACTTGCTCTGTCACTGGCGAATCTCCACCCACGCCGAGAAGACCAGCGATGAGTGGGCAGTCACCATAACCAGTCTCCTTACTGTTCAGGGAGTCCGGTTTAAAGAGATAAAAGCGGCGGTCATTTCTTCTGTTGTTCCCGCCGCCACTCGCGCTTTAGAAGAGATGGTCTCCACTACCGTAGCTCTTAAACCCATCCTTATCGGTCCCGAAGCAAAGATAAATATTAGTCTTCTTTACGACGACCCTCGCGAGATAGGGGCGGACAGGATTGTCAACGCCGTAGCTGTTTATAACCTGTATGGCGGGCCGGCCATCGTGGTTGACTTCGGCACGGCTACAACCTTTGACGTTATCTCTGAAAAAGGCGAGTATTTGGGGGGAGCCATCGCACCCGGAATCGAGATTTCTACCGACGCCTTGTTCGAGAAGGCTGCCAAGCTTTCCAAGGTGGAGTTTCGAAAGCCGGCGCGAGTGGTGGGTAAGAATACTGTTGAGAGTCTCCAATCGGGAATCATTTATGGCTTCGCCGGCCAGGTGGATTCCATGGTGGAGCGCATTATTGATGAACTGAAGGTTAGCGAAAGGGACAGAGTAAAAGTTGTTGCCACCGGTGGCCTGGCCGAACTGCTGGTTCCCGTCTGTAAGACCATTACTCAGCACGATCCTCTTTTAACCCTCAAAGGCCTCAAAATCCTTTACGACCTGAATACCCTTGGAAAGCGGACCTAAAGGTCCGCCACTACATTAAAATCTACATTAAGTGTAGAGGTCGACCTTTAGGTCGACTTTCTGCGTTCTTGGCGACAGAATCGGTTGCAAGCGAACGAAGGGTGTGGTATATTGTGCACAAGTTTGCGCACAAGAAAAGAGCGACTGGACAGGAGCTCTTTCTCGCGCGAGGTAGGGCGCTGTGAAAACTGTAAGAATCGGCGACAAGATCATCAGTCTGGAGAGAGCCAGAAACCTTATTGAAAGGATATTCCATCTCAGGCAGTCGGGTTCGACCCAGCAGGAGGTGGCCTCAATGCTGGGGGTTGAGCGCTCTTTCATTTCTCATCTTGAGGGACTGGGTGAGATCCGTCGCAGCAAGCAAATTGCCCTCCTCGGCTCTGGAATCGGAAATGCTTCAGAGGTCGAAGAGATGGGGAGGGAACTCGGTCTCGACTATGTGCAGTTGTTGGGCAACAAAGCCTCGGTGGAGGAGATACTCGGCGCTTTAGCGTGGGTGCAGAGTGCGGACTTTGTCGTCTTCATTGGGGGAGATTCAGAAATGGCTCTCTTTGAGAAGATTATCGATAAAAAAATACTGGGAATCCCCACGTCGGGAAATAGTAAGCTCGTGGACACAGGAAAGCTGCGAGAGACCCTCAAAAACCTGGCTGAGAAGAGGACCAGGAGAGCTTATAGATCAGTGAGAAAGGGGCGCAGGACGTGAAAGAGGTAATAAGTGTCAGTTTGGGTTCATCGCGCCGAGACCACGAAGTTCACGTCAAACTTCTTGGCGAAGAATTTAAAATCAAGCGGATCGGCACGGACGGGAATATGAAGCGAACCATTGAGCTCTTAAAGGAGCTTGATGGAAAGGCGGATGCCTTCGGGCTGGGCGGTATTGATTTCTATCTCTACGCACCTGGTGGAAAACGATACGCCATCAGGGACGCCATGAAGCTGAAGCGCGCCGTGGAGAAGACTCCTATTGTCGACGGGAGCGGGCTCAAAAACACGCTGGAGCGGGAGGTCGTAAACTATCTTCAGGATGGCAGCCAAGTGGATTTTAAGGGCAAGACGGTGCTTATGGTTAGCGGAGTCGATAGATTCGGCATGGCCGATGCTTTTCACGATGCAGGATGCAAGATGATCTTTGGTGATCTCATATTCGGTCTAAAAATACCGATACCCCTTCGCTCCATGACTAGTTTCCGAATCGTGGCTCGCCTTGTTCTACCAGTTGTAACAAAGATGCCGTTCAAGATGCTCTATCCAACCGGAGAAAAGCAGGAGAGAGAACCAAAAGAAAAATATGGTAAATACTATCATGAAGCCGACATCATTGCCGGTGATTTTTTGTTCATCAAGAAGCATATGCCTAAGGATATGAAAGGGAAAATCGTCCTGACCAACACTGTCACTAAGGATGATGTGGAGGATCTAAGGAGACGAGGGGTCAAGCTCTTGATCACCACTACGCCGGAGTTTCAAGGAAGATCCTTTGGCACCAATGTCATGGAGGCGACTCTACTGGCCGTAATGAAAAAATCCGCAGACGAGGTCACCGCCCAGGACTACCTGGATATGCTGAAGAAGCTTGATTTCAAGCCGAGAGTCGAGAAACTCAACTAAAGATGGAGAAGTTTGCCTTTATACTTCATCCTCTTGATATGGGGCAAATCACTCGGAAATACCGCATCGCCAAGAAGATTCCCGAAAAGTTGGTGGCGGGTGCGTTCAGACACAAGCGTCCCTGGGCTATCTCGGAGATAACGGGGATCAAATCTCCTACCGGTCGAGAGGCGATGGGTTGGTTCATCGTCGTTCCGCTCTTACCTCATCAGATTCTCAATCTGAAGGAAAAGTATGTAATCAAAAAGATTGTCAAGGGCTGCAAGGTGGCCAGCAAACTGGGGGCTAAGATCGTCGGTCTGGGTGCTTTCACTGCCCTGGTGGGCGGCGGCGGCCGCGCTGTGGCCGAAGAAGCAGAAATCGCTGTTACTACTGGAAACACCTATACGATCGCCACGGCCATCGAAGGGACAAGAAAGGCCGCTGAGCTTATGGATATCAATCTGGAAGAGGCCTGCGTGGCTGTTGTCGGGGCAACGGGCTCTATCGGGAGTGTCTGTGCACAGGTTCTGGCTCCTCAGGTGGAACGCCTCTACCTGGTTGGAAGGGATGAGGGGAAGCTTGCCGAGGTGACCGCGAGGGTGAGGGAGAATCTGCCTGGTGAAGCCGATAAGGTAATTTATTCCACTCAGGTCTCTCAGAGTGTCGGTCAGGCTGATATCATCATCTCTGTAACCAGTGCTATTGACTTTGTTATTCATCCGGAGGATATAAAGGCGGGGGCGGTGGTTTGCGATGTGGCCAGGCCGCGGGATGTGGCTGAAGCAGTGGCTGAAGTTAGAGACGACGTTCTGGTTATCGATGGAGGAGTGGTTAAGCCGCCAGGGGATGTGGATTTTCACTTTAATTTTGGGCTGCCGCCCGGTCTGGCTCTGGCCTGCATGGCGGAGACGATGATTCTGGCCCTGGAGGGCAGATACGAGGATTACACCATCGGAAAAGACATAAGCATTGAACAGGTCGAAGAGATCAAAGAGATGGCTAAGAGGCACGGGTTTGAGTTGGGCGGCTTCAGAAGTTTCGAAAAAGCTTTAACCGTTGAGCAAATCGAAAAGATAAGGAAGAAAGCAAAGAGCAAGCCACTTTGACTTTCTGTTCTTTAGCTCATATAATGATTAGCACGTCTTGGTAGCACTGCTTGTTGAGGGCAGTGCTTTGTTATAATTAAGCGGTAAAGGAAGCACTCTTATGGAAGAGAAAATCGTTTTAACCAAAACCGGATATCAGAAACTTCGTGACGAGCTCGATCATCTGATTTCCGTGCGTCGCAAGGAAGTGGCCAAGAGACTCAAAGAGGCCAAAGGCTTTGGCGATCTCTCGGAGAATGCCGAGTACGAAGATGCCAAGAACGAGCAGGCTTTCGTCGAAGGGCGTATTAAAGAGGTCAAGCACATTCTGACGCATGCCCGTGTTGTGGACGAAGATAAGGTCGAAACTGACGAGGTCCGTGTGGGCCTGACGGTTACCCTTTGTGACCTTGAGAGCGGCAAGAGGCGAGACTTTAAGATCGTCGGCACCGCAGAGGTTGATCCCGACTTTTACCATATTTCTGACGAGTCGCCGGTGGGCAAGGCGGTCCTCGGCAAGAAGGTTGGAGATGTCGTAGAGATCCAGGTGCCGCAGGGAATTCTCAAATACAGAATAGAAGCAATCAAAGGGGCTAAAAGTAACGGTTAACTTTTAACTCCGGTTGGAGGTTGTAGTGGAGGAGCTTAACGAGCTCGTTATCCAACGCCTGAAGAAGATGCAGGCGTTGGTTTCTTCTGGTGAGGCCCCCTTCAAGGCGAGATACAAGCGAACCCACCTCAATTCGGAAATCGTAAAAGAGTATCAAAACCTCGACCCCGGAGAAAAGACCGGGAAGAAGGTTAGAGTCGCCGGACGGATAATGGCGTTTCGCCGCCACGGCAAGGCCAGTTTTACAGTTATAAGAGACGGCTCCGACGATCTCCAGCTCTATCTCACCGTCGATCTTTTGGGAGAGGCGGATTACAAGCGTTTTCTCGGGTTCGACATAGGAGATTTCGTCGGCTGCGAGGGAGAGGTTTTCAAAACTCATCGAGGCGAGCTTTCCATCGCTCCCGAGAAGTTTGAGCTACTGACCAAGGCGTTGAGACCGCTTCCCGAGAAATGGCACGGCCTGAGGGACGTCGAAACTCGCCACCGCCAGCGATATCTTGACCTCTTGATGAATCCTTCCGTCAAAGAAACCTTTGTTTCAAAAAATAAGGTTATCAAGGGGATTCGTGATTTTCTGGATAAGAGGGGATTTGTTGAGGTGGAGACGCCGGTGCTTCAACCGATTCCCGGTGGAGCGGCGGCGCGGCCCTTTGTCACTTTCCATCACACGCTGGACACCAATTTGTACCTTCGAATTGCTCCGGAGCTCTATCTAAAAAGGCTTGTCATAGGTGGTTTGGAAAAGGTCTACGAGCTGAACAAGAGTTTTCGAAACGAGGGAATCTCCGTCAAGCACAATCCCGAATTTCTCATGCTTGAGGTTTACCAGGCCTATGCCGATTACAATGATATGATGCATCTGACGGAGGAACTGATTGTGGACCTTGTGAAAAAGGTAAAGGGCGAAACAAAAGTTAACTACCAGGGATACACTCTGGATTTTTCGCCTCCCTGGGCCAGGATGACCATGTTAGAGGCCATAGAGAAGCTGGCCGGGGTTAAGGTCTCCTTCGAGCAACGTATTGACGAGCTTGAGAAGACTGCCACTGATCTGGGAATAGAGCTGGAATCCGGGCTTGGGAAGGGCGAGATTGTCGGGGAAATATTCGAGAAGGTGGTAGAGGAGAAGATCGTTCAGCCCACTTTCATACTGGATTATCCCCTTGAGATTTCGCCGCTGGCCCGGCGGCACCCGAAGAATCCGAATCTCACCGAGAGATTCGAGCTGATTGTTGCGGGACGCGAAATTGCCAATGCATTTTCGGAACTGACCGATCCCAGAGAGCAGAGGGAGCGGTTCGAGGCGCAGCTTGAGCGGGGGCGTGTTGAGGAGGGACAGCGGGTCGACGAGGATTTTATTAAGGCTCTGGAATATGGGATGCCTCCAACGGGAGGCTTGGGAATAGGCGTTGACCGTCTTGTCATGCTCCTAACCGACTCCTATTCCATCAGGGAGGTTATCCTGTTTCCTCAGCTTAAGGCCGAGAGAGAGTAAGTTCAGGGGTTGAGTCTTAAACCGAATACTGGTATATTAGAGAAGGTAGATGTGTATTTGCGCTTTGTGTTTGGAGGACTAAGAGGCAATGTTTGAGCGCTTCACGGAGAGGGCCAGACGAGTGGTGGTTTTAGCTCGGGAAGAGGCCCGGATGCTCAATCAGAATTACATAGGTACGGAGCACCTGCTTCTGGGGTTGATCCTCGAAGGAGAAGGTGTGGCGGCCAAGGCTATCGAAAACCTGGGTATCAGCCTGGAGGACGTGCGTCTTCAGGTTGAGAAGATAATCGGTCGAGGCGAAGCCACCTCGATGGGACACATTCCCTTCACCCCACGAGCCAAAAAGGTTCTTGAGCTTTCCTTAAGAGAAGCCCTTCAGCTCGGGCACAATTACATCGGTACCGAGCACATTCTTCTGGGTTTGATCAGAGAGGGCGAGGGCGTGGCCGCCCGTGTTCTGATAAATCTCGGCGCCGATCTGGAAAGAGTTAGGAATGAGGTAATTCACGTCCTGAGCGGAACCGCTTCCTTCGGTGGGAAGGAGCCAGCGGCTGCCGAGGGAGCAGCCAGGAGTCAGCTTTTGGACCAGTTCGGCCGTGATCTCACCCGCCTGGCTCAGGAAGGCAAGCTGGATCCGGTTATCGGGCGGCGCCGTGAGATTGAAAGAGTCATGCAGATTCTCTCCCGTAGAACTAAAAACAATCCCGTTCTGATTGGAGAGCCGGGCGTTGGTAAGACGGCGGTGGTCGAAGGCTTTGCTCAAGCCATCGTGACTAATAAGGTCCCCGAGATTCTAAAGAATAAACACCTCTATACGTTAGATTTGGGAGCGTTGGTCGCCGGTTCAAGGTATCGAGGCGACTTCGAAGAGCGTTTGAAAAAGCTGTTAAAAGAGATTCGCAGCAGAGGAGATGTCATTCTCTTCGTCGATGAGGTGCACAATCTGGTAGGAGCGGGTGCGGCTGAGGGCGCAATTGACGCGGCCAGTATCCTCAAACCTGCTCTGGCCCGGGGAGAACTCCAGACCATCGGCGCGACTACTCTGGACGAATATCGCAAGTATCTGGAGAAGGACGGGGCTTTGGAGCGGCGGTTCCAGCCGATAGTGGTCGAGGAGCCCTCCGTTGCTGAGACGATCGAGATTCTGAAGGGTCTGCGCGACCGATACGAAATTCATCATGGTGTGGCCATAACGGACAGCGCGCTGGTTGCCGCGGCCAATCTGGCTAACCGGTACATATCGGATCGCTTCCTCCCCGACAAAGCCATCGACCTTGTCGACGAGGCGGGTTCCCGTGTTAAGATCATGAGCATGACGGCTCCGCCTAACTTTCAAGAGATGGAGGAGAGGCTGAAGAGGCTGCGCCAGGAAAAGGCAGCCGCGATCGAAGCTCAGGAGTACGAAAAAGCGGCCAATCTGAGGGATCAGGAACGGACTCTTCTCTTCGAGAAGGTTCAGCTTGAGCGGGAATGGAAGAGGCCTCCGGGCGGACGACGGATTCATGTCACTGAGAAGGACATTGCCGACGTTGTCTCATCCTGGACCGGGATTCCCGTCTACGAGCTGACTGAGGAGGAATCGGAGAAGCTTCTGCGCATGGAAGAGGTTCTGCACAAGCGGGTGGTCGGCCAGGACGCGGCCATCGAAACCATTTCTCGCGCCATTCGACGCGGCCGAGCTGGGCTAAAGGATCCCAAGCGTCCCACCGGTTCCTTCATTTTCCTCGGACCCTCTGGAGTGGGCAAAACGGAGCTGGCTCGCACGCTGGCCGAGTTCCTCTTCGGCGATGAGAACGCCCTGATACAGCTGGATATGAGCGAGTATATGGAGAAGCACACCGTTTCTCGTCTGGTGGGTTCTCCTCCCGGTTACATCGGCTACGAGGAGGGGGGTCAGCTCACCGAGGCGGTTCGGCGTCGTCCGTACTCGGCAGTACTTCTTGACGAGATTGAAAAGGCTCATCCCGATGTCTTCAACATCCTCCTACAGATACTTGAAGACGGGCGGCTGACCGACAACCAGGGTCACACTGTCGATTTCCGGAACACGGTTGTCATAATGACGTCCAACCTTGGCGCGAGGGAGATTCAGAAGGCGACACCCCTGGGCTTTCAGCGTGAGACGGGCAAGGTTTTGTCGTATAGCGAAATGAAGGACAAGGTGCTGGTGGAGCTAAAAAAGACCTTCCGCCCCGAGTTTTTGAATAGGGTGGATGATGTCATAGTCTTCCATGAACTCTCCCGAGAGGAGATAAAAGCCATCGTCGATCTGATGATTGGCCGCCTGCAGGAACAGCTCAATTCCTTGGGTCTGAAGATCTCTCTAACAGATCCAGCCAAAGAGCTTCTTGTCCGAGAGGGGTACGATCCCACCTTAGGTGCCCGACCTCTAAGACGAGCTCTTCAGAGGCTTATTGAGGATCCTCTAAGCGAAGACGTTCTTCGCGGCAAACCAAAGGCCGGTGAAGAGATCACCGTCGATGCCAAAGAGGATAAGATAGTTTTCTTGAGGAGGAAATCAGGCAAGCTGGTTAGCAGCAAGAAGAAAGAGTAGGGGATGAAAGGCCCGAAGTCTGTCAATCGCTGCCAGCAGTGCGGTTATACCTCTGTCCAGTGGCTGGGTCGTTGCCCCGAGTGCGGAGGGTGGAATACCTTCGCTTCCGAGCCTGTTTCTTCTCCAAATAACTCTTCAAGTAAGAGCTTTTCCTTCGGTAACAATCACCTTTGAATAAATATCAGTAAAAAAGTCTTCGGAAAGCTGTAGAGAATCACTCTCTAAGGTCGCTAGGGGGAAATTGGATGGTGAAGGAAGAGGACGAGAAGCTGTTAGGGGTTCTGAAGACACTCGCGCCAGGGACGCCCTTGAGGGCGGCTTTGGATCAGATAATTCAGTACAGAAATGGTGCGTTGATTGTTCTCGGAGACACCCCGGCCGTCCTCTCCATTGCTCACGGTGGATTCGAGATTGACACCGATTTTGCACCTATAAAACTCTATGAGCTGGCCAAGATGGACGGGGCGATAGTTATCTCCTCCGACCTCTCAAAGATTATCAAAGCCAATGTTCACCTGGTGCCAGATCTTTCCCTTCCCACCAGTGAGACAGGAATGCGGCAGCGCACCGCCGAGCGGGTGGCTCGACAAACAGGGGTACCGGTCGTATCTATATCGGAAGATCTCGGAAATATCTTCTTGTACGTGGGCGACATTAAGTATATCCTGGTGGACATTCGTTTGCTAATGGCCAGGGCAAATCAGGCACTGCAGACCCTGGAAAAATACAAAGCTCGATTGGACCAGGTGATATCCAATCTAGACACGCTCGAGTTCAAGGACATGGTGACTCTGTCTGACGTGGCCTCTGTGGTTCAGCGAGCCGAGATGGTTCAGCGGGTTTCGAGAGAGACAGAGAGGTATATTATCGAGTTGGGAGAGGAAGGACGTCTTGTCCGGATGCAGCTTGATGAGCTCGTAGGGAGCGTCAGGGAAGATTATCTCCAAACGGTCAGAGACTACTGCCGCCTTCGGGGTAAAAGAACGGTAGAGGCAGTCATGCGCGAGATTTCTCTCTTCTCCATGGACGAGCTGCTTGACCTTGAGAACGTGGCTCATTCTTTAGGGTACAGGGGCGAGGAACTCGAAAACCTCACCTCCCCCAAGGGCTATCGGCTCTTGAGAAGGATTCCTCAGATACCTCCACCGGTGGTGGATAATATTGCTAACCGGTTTGGCAGTTTGAAAAGGATAACGTTAGCCTCTGTAAGCGAGCTTGACGAGGTAGCCGGCGTAGGCGAAGCTCGTGCCAGAGCGCTTCAGGAAGGATTGAAGAGGCTGCGAGCAACAAGTTAGGAAATATACAGATTTAATCTTTACGATAAAGTTCCTGTTGTGATAAAATGAGCTCGTAAACACGGGAGGCGGGTATCATGTTCAAGTGCGGAGACAAAGTGGTTTGTCCCCCTCACGGTGCTGCTCTAATCGAAGACATACAGGAAAAATGGGTTTTCGGAGAGAAAAGGACCTACTTCATACTCAAACCCTTCTACGGCCAAATGACAATTATGGTACCCGTCGACAGGACTGATGATGTGGGTCTCCGCAAAGTGGTGGAAGCTACGCGTATAAATGATGTTTTAGAGGTCCTCAAAGGCGACGAATCCGATCTTCCCGAAAACTGGAGCCACCGATTCAAAGAAAACTGGGAGAAACTCTCCACCGGTGATATCATGCAAGTGGCCGAGGTGGTGAGGGATCTCTCTTCCTTAGAGCGTAGAAAGAACCTTTCGGTTAAGGAAAAGGACATGCTTTCCCACGCTCGCCGCATATTGATCAGCGAGCTTATTTTTGCCCAGGGCGTGGAGGAAAAAGAGGCTATAGAGACCATCGAATCGTTCCTGTAAGCTGCTAACTTTCAAGAGGGGGTGAAACGTCGAAATTGGTTATAAAAACTTAATATTCGAGGTGTACTAATGATTCTTTTCGTCCGCATTGTCTTAATCCTGATTGGCGCGGCGGCCGGAGGTTTATTAGGCAACTTCTTGGGAGAAAGTCTAATCCGTGACATTCAATTAGTTGTACGCGGTCTTCTTATTTTTTTAGGAATCATAGTTCTGGGCGGATTAGGATACGTAATAGGCGGCGCTATCGGTCGCGCGCTGCAGAGATTTTTTGTCTGGCTTGAGAAAGTTGTTCAGAGGATTCCCGGAATCGATCTCTTGGCCGGTGTCGCCGGTCTGATAATCGGTTTAATAATAGCTTTTCTTCTCTCCTTTGGCCTGAACTTAATTCCCTTTTTTGGTCGATACCTGGCTGTTCTAACCTTCCTTATCCTCAGCTATCTGGGCTTTTTTGTCGGGCTTCGAAAGAAGGAGGACCTGGCGCATCTCGTCCGTTTTGGGAGAGGAAAGGCTCCCGCTCCTGGCTATTCTGAGCTAAAGAGGATGCAGGTTACCCCCAAGATTGTCGACACCAGCTCGGTAATTGATGGGCGGATAGCCGACATCTTCAGGACTGGGTTTATGGAAGGGCCGATCGTGATACCCCGCTTTGTGCTTGATGAAGTGCATGCGATTGCGGATTCACCAGACACTCTGAGGCGTAACAGAGGCCGCCGAGGGCTGGATGTTCTAAATGCACTCCAGAAGGAGAAAGAGACCCACATCGAGATAATGGAGAAGGACTTTCCTGACATCATAGGGGTAGATAGTAAGCTTGTCAAACTGGCCAAAGAGTTAGACGCACCGATCTTGACTGTTGATTACAATCTTAATAAAGTGGCGAAACTCCAAGGGGTTAAAGTCTTGAACGTCAACGAGCTGGCCAACGCGCTCAAGGCAATCGTCTTGCCGGGTGAGGAAATGCGGGTCAGAGTGGTCAGAGAGGGTAAAGAGGTCGGCCAGGGGGTGGCGTATCTTGACGATGGCACCATGATCGTTGTGGAAGAGGGCAGAAAACACATCGGCAAGGATATCGATGTCACGGTGACCAGCGTTTTGCAAACCCCGGCCGGACGGATGATATTTGTAAAGCCGAAGAGATGAATGTAACCATTATTCCGGCGGCGGGGAGGAGCAAGAGAATGGCCTCCCGCTCCAGCAAGCAGTTTTTGCTTCTGGACGGGATGCCTGTTCTTGCCCACACTTTGAAAGTGTTTGAGGAAAGCGAGGCCATCGATAAGGTTATTGTGGTGGGCAACGCTAAGGATCTTGACTATTGCCGGAAGAAGATAATTGAGCGATATGGCTTCAAAAAGGTGTCAGATCTGGTCCGCGGGGGACGTCGCCGGCAGGATTCGGTTTTCAACGGGCTTAAAGCTCTTCCCGCCGAAACCGATCTTGTGCTAATTCACGATGGAGCTCGTCCCCTTGTTCCAGCGGAGTTGGTTAATAAAGCCGTTTCGGAGCTCAAGGGTTGGTCTGCTCTCGTTCCCGGGATCCCGGTTAAGGACACGATTAAAGTAGCAAGCCTAGACCGGTTTGTCATGTACACTCTGGACAGACCTCGTCTCTTTCTCATTCAAACACCGCAGGTTTTTAAAGCTAAGGTTCTTCTGGAGGCGCACTGGCAGGCAAGGTCTGACGGTATCTGGGGAACCGACGATGCCATGTTGGTTGAGAGGTTAGGCATTCCGGTGAAGGTGATTGAGGGATCGGAGGAAAACATAAAGATAACTACGCCGGTAGATATCCTGATAGCGGAGGCTATTTTAGAGAGACGAAGAAAAAAATGAGAGTTGGTTTCGGATTCGACGCTCATCGTTTTGTGCGAGGGCGTCCTTTAATCCTGGGTGGTGTCGAGATTCCCTTTTCCATGGGCTTAGAGGGTTTTTCCGATGCAGATGTACTTGTTCACGCCATTGCCGATGCACTTTTGGGGGCGATCTCCATAGGTGATCTCGGAGAACATTTCCCGCCAGGGGACCCTCGTTACAAAAACATTTCCAGTCTTATTCTACTTCAAAAAGTGAATGAGCTGCTGGCCCGCGAGGGGTATGAAATTATAAATTTAGACACCGTTTTGATTCTCCAGGAACCAAAGGTTGACAGATACCGGGAAGAGATGAAAGAAAAAATAGCTCAAACCATTGGTTTAAATAAGGAAAGGGTAAGCATAAAGGCAACAACCACAGAGGGTTTAGGGTTTGCCGGGAGGGGCGAAGGAATCGGTGCCCAGGCCGTCGCCCTGGTTCAGAGAAAGACAGTCGATGTTTAAAACATTGAGAGACGATTTGAGAACGGCAAGGGAGAGGGATCCAGCTGCCGGGGGTTGGCTGGAGATCCTCCTTACGTATCCAGGAGTTCACGCCCTCTGGCTTCATCGGATTAATCACTTTCTCTTGAAGAAGAGGATTCCGCTGATTCCGCGGGCGCTCTCACAGCTCGGTCGGTTCTTGACCGGAATCGAAATCCATCCTGGTGCGAAGATAGGCAAGGGGTTCTTCATAGATCATGGAATGGGAGTGGTTATTGGAGAGACCACGGAGATCGGCGACAATGTGACCTTGTATCAGGGAGTGACACTAGGGGGAACTGGTAAGGAGAAGGGGAAGCGCCATCCCACTATTGGGAACAATGTGGTCATTGCGGCTGGAGCCAGAGTGTTGGGTGATATAACCATAGGAGATAACTCCACGGTGGGCGCGGGAGCGGTGGTGATCAGGTCGGTCCCGCCGAACTCCACGGTGGTGGGCGTTCCCGGCAGATTTGTGGTTCACCGGGGGAGGAGAGTTCCCACCATAGATCTCCACCACGAGAGAATGCCTGATCCCGTGACGGAGATGTTCCGCCATATTGAAAGGCGGATTGACCGGGTCGAGCACGATATCGAGGGGCTGGAAGGGAAGTTTCAAAAGTGAGTCTCAGGGTATATAACACGCTTTCGCGACGGAAGGAGGAATTCAAACCGCGGGACAAGGGAAAGGTGGCCATGTATGTTTGTGGGCCAACGGTTTACTACTACATACACGTCGGAAATGCTCGCTGCTATCTAAACTTCGATGTCATTAAGCGATATCTTGAGTTCAAAGGATATGATGTTTTTCATGTTCAGAATTTCACCGACGTCGACGATAAAGTGATCAACCAGGGGAAGGAAGAGGGTATTCCCGCTTCCGAAGTGGCGCAGAAATACACTCAAGCTTTTACTCACGACATGAATAATCTTAAGGTCAAACCGCCTGATCTCGCTCCAAAAGCCACTGAGTACATTCCTCACATGATAGATATGATCAAAACTCTAATTGAAAAGGGTTATGCGTACGAGGTGGATGGCGATGTCTATTTCGAGATCGCCAAGAAGTCCGACTATGGCAAGCTCGCGCACAGATCACCGGGGGAGATGGAGGCCGGGGCGAGGGTCGAGATCAATCCTCGAAAACACGACCCGATGGACTTTGCCCTCTGGAAAAAAGCTAAACCTGGTGAGCCCAGCTGGGATAGCCCCTGGGGGAAAGGAAGGCCGGGCTGGCACATCGAGTGCTCGGCGATGTCCCTCAAACATCTGGGTATGTCTTTCGACATTCATGGGGGCGGGCAGGATCTCATATTTCCCCACCACGAAAACGAGATCGCTCAGTCCGAGAGTTTTGCCGGCAAGAAACCCTTCGTAAAATACTGGCTTCACAATGGCTTCATAAACATCGAGGGTGAAAAGATGGCCAAGTCTTTAGGAAACATCGTTTTGGTGCGAGACGTTTTGAAGAAGCACGACCCGGGGGCGGTGAAAATGCTTTTCCTGGGAACCCACTATCGAAGCCCTATAGATTTTAGTGAAAAGAAATTAGCGGAGGCGGCCAAAAGCTACGAGCGTCTTAATAACCTGGTGGGAAACCTGGAGCGGGTGATCAAGAGCTATAGAGGGCGGGGCCTGAGCGCCGATCACTCTGAGATTTCACAAAAAAGTGTGGTTGCGAAACTAAAGGAGATGCTCGCCCGCGGTTATGAGCACTTTGAAAGGGCGATGGACGACGACTTTAATACACCGAACGCTCTGGGAGCGCTTTTCGATTTGACGCGTGACGTCAATACATATATAGCTGGTAAGAAGGAGTTAACGGCTGATGAAGTAGACTTGTTAGAGGAGATTAAAGGCGCTATTCTTGAATTAGGCGATGTTTTGGGCCTGGAGTTTGTCTCCTATATTACCCTCGACAAAGTCAAAGTTGTCCGCAAAGCCGAAGTTGGCGGAGAGGTCAAGGCCAAAGGTGCTATTAGGGATACACAGCCCAACTTTATTATGGGCGAAGAGAAGCCCATCTTGAGTGAATACTCGAAAAGGAGACTGGTCGAAGGTTGGATGCGATTTTCAGGGGCCAGGGATCGGGAGAGTTTGACCAAGGAAATTGAGCAAGATTTTTTCCGTTTTGTTCAGAACTTTAGAGATCTTAGGGATCAATACCGTTCTGAGAAAGATTGGGCGAAAGCCGATGAAATCAGGTCTTTTCTGGCTAAGCTGGACATAGTGCTGGAGGATACGAGGTATGGAACAAAAGCGAGAATTCGCCAGAAGTTCTGAGAAAATGAATTATGAACAGGTGAACGATGAGAGCCTTGTTCGGGTGGCTCAAAGCGGCGATGGCCGAGGCCTTGAAGTTTTGTTGGGCAAATACAAGGATCTGGCGAAGGCCAAAGCGAAAGCTTTCTTTTTGAGCGGGGCGGATCGAGAAGATTTGATTCAGGAAGGTATGATTGGCCTCTTCAAGGCGATAAGGGATTTCGCTCCGGAGAAAGCAGTTTCTTTCCGGACCTTTGCCGAGCTTTGTATAGATCGCCAACTGGTGACGGCTGTTAGAACAGCCACGAGGAAGAAGCACATTCCTTTGAATTTCTACGTCTCGCTTGATAAACCCGTTAGTGTTGAGGGTGAGGAGAAGAAGTTATTAGTGGATACCCTCAGCGATATGGAAGTTTCAAATCCACTTTCCATACTGATAGGTGAGGAAGAGTTGGAAAGAACGTGGGCTTGCTTCAGGAATACTCTAACTGAACAAGAGATACGGGTGATCGACCTGAGAATGGTGGGAGAAAGTTATAGAGAGATTGCTGATAAACTCGGAATCTCTTATAAATCTGTCGATAACACGTTGCAAAGGGCCAAACACAAAATCAACAAGTGTCGCCAGTCCACTTCCTAGTGTTTCAACTGTGTCGGGGCCGCAAAGACAGAGTTGTTAGTAGTAAGTTGTGAGTTGTTTGTTCGCGAGCGAAGCGAGCGGGCCGGTGTAGCTCAACTGGAAGAGCAGCTGATTTGTAATCAGCAGGTTTGTGGGTTCGAGTCCCTCCACCGGCTCCAGGCAGAATACTCTGCAGAGAACACACAAACCTCAGGGGGTTCTCTAAGGGGGAAGGATTCTCCGAGTTGTGCTATTTTCAGATATTCTGCTATACTATATGTTTTGGCTCCTCTAAGGAGCTGGGTCGCGAGTGACGGGGGGATGCCCGAGTGGTTAAAGGGAGCAGACTGTAAATCTGCCGGCGTATGCCTACGGAGGTTCGAATCCTCCTCCCCCCACCATTCTTCGCTGCGTTTGAGGCTCCGGCCATAGGCCTCCG
>JBAQMN010000035.1:0-4173 GCA_049302895.1 Actinomycetota bacterium
GCGGCAGGCGGAGACTTTGAGTTCGGCGATTTTGGCGACTGGATCTAAGGCTGGATTTGTCAGACGATTGGCGGGCGCCTCAGCGTAGTGAAAAGGCAAGAATATGGTGCCTCGAGGCGAATCCTCAGTGACCTTGGCTTTTGTCTCGATTTTACCTCGTCTGGTGGCAACGGTAACCAGAGCGCCGTCCAGAATCTTATATCTCAGGGCATCAGCAGGATTAATCTCAGCCCAGCCAATGGGCGCAGTTTCTTCAAGACCTTTAACGCGGCGGGTCATCGTGCCGGTGTGATACTGGTATAGATAGCGACCGGTGGTAAGATAAAGTGGATACTCCTTGTCCGGCACTTCCGCCGGAGGCTTGAACTCAACCGGGTGGAACTTGCCTTTACCCCGGGTGAACTTGCCGTCTTTGTGTAAGATGGGCGTTCCGGCGTGGTCTGGCGTCGGGCACGGCCAGTGGATGCCACAAGCCTCAACCCGCCTGGCCAGGATCCCCCGATACTGCGGCGTGAGCTGTGCTACCTCATCGGTTATCTCTGCTGGAGTGAGGTAATCCATCTTATAGCCCATCGCCTTTGAGACCATGCCAATGATCTTCCAATCGGGTATGGATTCTCCGATTGGTTTTATCGCCTCACGAACAGGCTGAACTCGTCGCTCCGTGTTTGTAAAAGTTCCACTCTTCTCGGCGAAGCTCGTCCCCGGAAGAACCACGTCGGCGAGCTGTGCCGTCTCGGTCAGGAAAATGTCCTGCACGACCAGGAAGTCGAGGTTCTTTAGTGCCTCTTCGACGTGGCTGATGTCTGGGTCGGAGAGCATCGGATTCTCTCCCATGATGTACATGGCCTTGAGTTTACCCTGGCGGGCGGCGTCCATCATCTCAACGACCGTCAAACCCGGTTCAGCCGGAAGTCTCTTGGACCAGGCCGCTTCAAAGACCTTTCTCGCCTCGTCATCGGTAATCTTTTGATAGCCCGGCAGAACGTCCGGCAGAGCTCCCATGTCGCATGCCCCCTGGACATTGTTCTGCCCGCGCAGCGGATTGACGCCTGTTCCAGGCCTTCCAATATTTCCCGTCATCATGGCCAGGTTGGCGATGGAGAGAACGTTGTCCACACCGGTGGTGTGCTGAGTTATTCCCATGGAGAAGATGATCGAGCCTCTCTCGGACTTACCATAGAGCCTGGCTGCCTGCCGAATTTTCTCGGCGGGAACGCCGGAGATCTTCTCCACCACTTCGGGGGTATACTTTTTGACCAATATCTCAACGGCGCTGAAGCCGTCTGTGTTCTCACCTATGAACTTCTTATCGACCAAGCCTTCGCTGATTATCGCGTTCATCAGGCCGTTCAAGACGGCCACGTCGGTTCCCAGTCTCTGGGAGAGCCAGAGACTGGCGTGGTCGACAAGGTCGATGCGGCGAGGCTCAATGACTATGAGTTTCGCCCCGTTCTTGACCGCTCCTATTATCTCCAGTGCAAGCACCGGGTGGGCCCGGGTGGTGTTGGAGCCTGTGACCAGGATGACATCAGCCTTGCCGATATCGCTCATCGGATTGGTCATCGCCCCACTTCCAAAAGCCATCGCCAGGCCGGCAACGGTAGGCGCGTGGCACAGGCGGGCGCAGTGATCAATGTTATTCGTGCCGATAACGGTCCGGGCGAACCTCTGCATCAGATAATTCTCTTCATTGGTGCACTTGGCGGAGGAGAGAATACCGATGGAGTCAGGTCCATGCTTGTCCCTTATTTTGGTGAGCTTTTTTGAAACAAGGGAGATGGCTTCATCCCAGGAAGCCCCGCCGAAGTGCGGCGGGGTGAGCTTTCCGTTTCGGCCGGAGGCCGACCCCGCCGAATTTTGGCGGGGCTTTCTGATCAATGGGAATTTTAGCCTATCGGGATGGTTCACAAACTCGAAGCCAAACCTGCCCTTGACACAGAGACAGCCGCCATTAACCGGGCTTTCTTCGTTCGAAGTGACTCTTACGATACGCCCACCGTAGACGTTTAACTCCAGGCTGCAGCCAACACCGCAATACGGGCAGGTGGTAGGGACTTTCTGAAGATCTCTATCCCGACCCTTAAATCGGCTAACCTTTTCGGTCAGGGCGCCGACCGGGCACACCGAAACGCAGCGCCCACAGTAGACACAGGGTGTCTCCGCTAGGGGTCGATTAAGCGCCGAGGTAACCATGGTGTCGAAGCCCCGATTCATGTGATCGATAACATAGCAGTACTGAATCTCCTTGCAGACCAGGCTGCATCGGCCACAGATAATACACCGGTTAAAGTCCCTCTCGATGAAGGGATTTGAGTGGTCGACTGCATAATTGTGGCGCTCACCCAAGAACCGATTGGCAGTGACCTGGTAGGCATAGGCATAATCCTGAAGCTTGCATGAGCCACACCTCTCACATGTCAGGCAGTCCGCCGGGTGATCGGAGAGAAGAAGCTCCAGCACCAATTTCCGCGCCTGGATGACCCTATCGGTGTTGGTTTTGACCTCCATACCCTCTTCCACTGGACGAGCGCACGACGCCACCAGAGTTCTCGCCCCTTCAATCTCGACAACGCAGAGACGGCAAGCCGAAGGTGGGCTTAGTCTCTCGTGATAGCAGAGTCGAGGAATTTCGATGCCCACTACCTGAGCAGCCTCGAGCACGGTCGTGCCCTCAGGCACAACCGTCTTTATCCCGTCGATGGAAAGGCAAATATTAGTCCTTTTCATGACACCTCAAGCACCTCTTGGCCTCTTGAATGGCCTGCTCGTTGGTCATTCCCAGTACAACTTCCTCAAAGCCACGCATTCCCCTGTTGGCATGAAGCCTTTCCATCTTGAATCGAGGTTTCTTTGCCAGCTTCTCCTGGATTTTGGTTAGCCTCGGTGACAGTTGTTCCGCCTTTGGTTTTCGCCTCGCCGTTCGCCTCTTGGCCTTCCCCAAAAATCGCTCAATAGATTCAGCCGCTCTGTCTCCCGCCGCTACCGCCTCAATAACAGTGGCTGGTCCCGTGACCACATCTCCGCCGGCAAAGACCCCTGCCACGTTGGTTTGGCGAGTGTTGTTGTCTACCAGGATCGTTCCCCGGCCGCTTAGCTTGATTCCAGTGTCATCGGATAGAAAGGTAAGGTCAGGTGCCAGATCTGCCGCCGCAACAACCATATCCGCCTCGATGATGTGCTCAGAGCCCTCGACGGGGATGGGTCGGCGCCGACCACTCTTGTCAAACCTGCCCCGCTCCACCTTTATGCACTCCACTCCCGCAACCCTTCCATCCCTTCCGACCAGTCGCTTGACCGCCTCACGAGACCGAATGATGGCCTTCTTTGCACCCAATCGGAGAGCGGTTCTGGCTACGTCGGTGGCCAGGTGCCCCCCGCCGATAACGACAAGGTTCGTGCCCACCTCGACCTTCCTGCCCAGGTTGAATTCGCGGAGGAACTTGATTCCCTGGACAACGCCCCGAAGATTCTCGCCGGGAACACCCAACGGCACGCTCTTGTGGGCACCCGCAGCGATAAAGATTGCGTTGTAACCCAGATCGAACAGCTCTTTGAGCTCTATATCCTTGCCGATGGTCACGCCCGTCTTTATCTCAACACCCAGCGCCAGAATATCCTCGATTTCGACCCCAAGAACCTCTCGAGGCAGACGATAGGGTGGAATGCCAACGGCCAGGATTCCGCCGGGAACCGGCAGGGACTCAAAGACCGTCACCCCATAACCCTTTCTGACCAGAGCATGGGCGCAGGCGAGTCCGGCTGGACCGGAGCCGACGATGGCGATCCTCTCGGTCCTCGTCCTGGGAATAGGTGCGGGTGGACCCGTCCGCCACTCAACCTCGTGATCGGCCACGAAGCGTTTGAGGATCCTCAAAGCCAGCGGTTTGTCAATCTCGGCCCGACGGCAGCGGGTCTCGCAGGGATGATGACACACTCGACCACAGATAGCCGGGAAGGGATTTCTCTCCTTGATCAGCTCCAGAGCCTCTTTGAACATTCCCTCAGCGATCAAGGCAACATAGCCGTGAACGTCTATATTAACAGGGCAGGTATCGCGGCAGGGGGAGGTGAACAAATCCTGGCAAACAAAGGCCGGGCACTTCCGATCCTTGATGTGCGCCTCGTACTCGTCCCTGAAGTACCTTATGGTCGAGAGGACAGGATTCGGTG
>JBAQMN010000036.1:0-8299 GCA_049302895.1 Actinomycetota bacterium
CACCTCCACATGCTTCGTCGGGCGGAACCCTCCGAAGCATACCCTCCTTCGCCAAGGCTACGGAGGGTTACCCTTCTCGCATTCATCCACGCACTAACGTGCGTGGCTTTCTGCGTAGGAGGGTAAAGCCATTTCAACATCGACCAGCGTTGTGTTATACTTAATCTATACCAAAAATCAAAGAGCGATTAGCGCTATCAATAAGGATTGGTGGTGTGACTTGGAAAAAGAGACAGAAAAGAAGGCAAAGAGTATCGATCCTGCCGCCGTTGAAATCCTGAAGAAAGCTGAAGCGGAAGGGATTTCAACGGCTTTTAGTCGGGCTGACGAGATGAAGCCCTGCCCCATTGGCCTGACCGGGGCCTGCTGCAGAAACTGTTTTATGGGGCCGTGTAGATTGGTAAAAGAGGGTAGCAGAGGCATCTGTGGGGCTACCTTAGAAACCATTGTGGCCAGAAATCTAACCAGAGCCGTTGCTGCTGGTTCCGCCGCACACTCGGATCATGGTCGCGATGTGGCGCTGATGCTTGCCGCCGTCGCCAGAGGTGAAGTTGAGGGCTTTGAAATAAAAGATGAGGAAAAACTGAGGAACGTAGCTCGGATGATGAACATCGAGGTAGACAATCGTTCCAAAGAAGAGATCGCCCTCGACGTGGCGAACAAAGCTCTGGCTAACTTCGGCCAGCAGCAAGGCGAGCTCACCTATTTATCGCGAGCTCCTCAGAAACGCCAGGACCTGTGGCGAAAGCTTGATATCGCCCCCCGAGGAATCGACCGAGAGATTGTCGAGGCGATGCACCGGACAAACATGGGTGTTGACCAGGAGGCAAATCATATTCTCATGGACGGCCTTAGAACCTCTTTGGGAGACGGTTGGGGCGGTTCGATGCTGGCAACAGATCTTCAGGACATCATTTTCGGAACCCCTATGGCCCGTCGGGGCAAGGTTAATCTTGGAGTTCTTAAACAAGACCAGGTGAATCTGGTTGTCCACGGACACGAACCTCTCCTCTCGGAGATGATTGTTTCCGCCTCCCGGGATGCGGAACTCGTCAAAGAAGCCCAGGCTAAAGGGGCTAAAGGTATCAACCTGGTAGGCATCTGCTGCACCTCCAATGAGATTTTGATGCGTCACGGCATCCCACCGGCTGGAAACTTCCTTCATCAGGAACTGGCTATCATTACCGGTGTGGTCGACGCGATGGTTGTTGACGTTCAATGTATCTTCCAGGCCCTATCTGACCTGGCAAAGCGTTATCACACAAAACTGGTAACCACCTCGCCCAAGGCTCACATCTCTGGGGCTAATTTCGTCCCACTCGATGAGCACAAGCCATTCAACACAGCGAGAGCGATCGTTAAAATGGCCATTGATAACTTCCCCAACCGAAAAGGCGGCCAGATTCCCGAAGCAGCCAGCGATCTCATAGCCGGCTTCTCTCACGAGTACATCAAGTACATGCTCGGTGGACAGTTCAGAGCGACCTTCCGGCCGCTGAACGATGCCATCATCGAGGGTCGTCTGATGGGAGCGGCCGGAGTGGTCGGATGCAACAACCCCAGGGTTACCCAGGATCAAGCCCATAACTATATCGTCTCCGAACTGATCAAAAACGATGTTCTGGTTGTTCAGACGGGTTGCAGCGCCATCGCCAACGCCAAGTACGGGCTTATGTTGCCAGAAGCCTTAGCTTACGCGGGTCCCGGCCTGCAGGAGATTTGTGAGGCCGTTGGTATTCCCCCCGTTCTACACCTCGGCTCCTGTGTCGACAACTCTCGCATCCTGACCATCCTGAGCGAAGTGGTAGAGGAGGGAGGCTTGGGAGAGGATCTAAGTGATCTCCCCGTCGTGGGAATCGCCCCCGAATGGATGTCTGAAAAGGCCCTGGCCATCGGGTGCTACTTTGTGGCATCAGGTGCCTACGTAATCTTCGGGGTCGTCTCGCCTGTCAGCTCGAGCAAGAAAGTCGAAGAAATCTTGGGTAAGGACTGGGAAGAGAAAACCGGAGGAAAACTGGAGTTCGAGCCCGATCCAGTTAAAATCGTCGAGAAGGCTCTTGACCATATCAAAAAGAAGCGTGAGGCTCTGGGCTTAGCCGAATACAAGCCCGGAAAATATGCCAAACCAACGGCGGTCCCGCAGGCTTTCGAACCCCCGGCCCACTTGAGGTCGCCACACGTATGATGCTATATTATGGATAAAAGGAGGAAACTATGAAGATAACCAAGGATTTGACTATTAGCCAGGTTCTCGAGACAAGTCCGGAGACAGCTAAGATCTTCGTTCGCTACGGAATGCACTGCCTGGGCTGCTTCATCGCCACCGGTGAAACAGTGGAGCAAGCCGCGGAGGCCCACGGCCTGGACGTGGAGGAACTCGTAAGCGAACTCAATAAAGTTCCTGAGTCTGCCTAAGTCTTTCTGAACTGAAGTTGCTACACAAATAGTTTCTCGGAGACTCCTCTGATTCTCTCGATACCTTTTATTTCATAAGGCGCTAAGGGAACCTCTATTAACTCTATTCTGTCCTCGTATTTCTTCTTCAGATAATCGAGATAATGCTGCTGCATTTTCTGACGCGATTTTAGGAAATCGCTGTCGGCCACCCTTATTACGTTGTTGATAATCATGTGCTGCACCTGAAGGCCATACTGGTCAAATGTCTCAACAATCCTTTCGGACTGCTTGACACCGAGAGCCTCCGGTATGGTCACAAGGATGAACTCTGTGCTCTTTGGATCCTTGATGAAATCGACCACTTTCTCTGCCAGAGCCCGCCAGCTATGAATAATATCGATAACGGAGCGCGGGCTCTCCTTCAGCTTAGCCAACTCCCTCATCTTCTTAAGGTAGTCTGTAAATCCCATATAGACCTTCAGGGCTGCCGTCAGGTGGGTTATAAATAGTTTCGGCACATCGAGAAGCTGCAGGGTGTGTCCTGCCGGAGCAGTGTCCCAAACGACCTGGTCGTATCTTCCGCCTTCTACCAGCTCCAGAATGAAATCAAGCATGTATTCTTCTTCAATACCTGGTGCGGTTCCGATGTAGTCGATAATCTCGTATTCAACGGGAAGGAAAGAGGAAATGACCTCGTATATTTCCCGCCCAAACCTCTTCTTCCACCTTTTAAGCACTATATCAGAAGTGATTTCCAGACCATGAAGATTTTTTAACCCATCAACAGGTGTCTCCCGCTCTCCGATGTTCATTTCGAATATGTCGGACAGAGAGGGGGTGGGATCGCTTGAGATAATCAGCGTTTTCTTACCTAAAGAAGCGAAATGAAGAGCGATGGCGGCAGCGCAGGTAGTCTTGCCCACGCCGCCTTTGCCACCAGTCATGATCAAGCGCTTATTCGATTTTTCAAGCTCGACCAGGCTCATAATTCCGTAGGGGCTTAGTCGCCCACAATCTTTGTGATTATCTTAACAAACTTATTATATCACATGCGAAATAGTTTCTCTTTACATAGCAAGAAGGCCGCGGTCAGCTCCCTTGATCTTCGCCTCGCCGAGGATGGCCAGGATGCGAGCCTCCATCGAGGCTAGCCAAAAGTTGCCAAGAGCTTCGAACTTCTCATCCGTGTTTCCCTCTCGGAGCACCTTTCCCCCCTCGAAGTAGAGAATCGAAAGAACCGGAGAGGCTCCCGCCTTTATGGCTAAATTAATATTCTCCTGAGATAGCTCCTGTGCCATATCGAGCATATTAATCATAGCCTTTTCGTTTTCAACACCGGTTATATTTCCTTCCTCGTCTCTTTGAGCATTAAGAGAATAGTATGAGGCGATCAGATTTGCTGATAGCTGATAAGAATATAGCGAATTGCCCAGAACAGCAAAGTTGCTTGCTGCTCCCTTGCCCAGACGCTCTTTTAACCAGTCCAAACTATTTATGGAGGACACTGCAAAGGCGTAGTTGATATCGTTAGACATAAACCATTGCTTTGCCCGATCCAGACTCATCCCTCTCGCTTCAGCCGCTCCAGCCAAGACAACCGTGTCAAAATAGTTGATGTTCGCCTCGGACGCTTTTCTTAAAGCGTCAGCTATCCTGGCAATTTTTTCTCCGCTGGGAGTCTTGGCTGGGCCTGCCCCCATGCCAACCGATAAAGAATCCTCTGCGCCGTCCACTACCCGGCTTGCCAGAGCATAAAAGCTCGCTGCTATGACAAGATTTGTCAGCCTCTCCTCATCGGTAGAGACACCTGCCTTCAGAAAGGAACCAGCAAAATCCTCTAACCCGGTGGCCAAGGATAAGACGCCATAGGCATCAGCAATGGCTACCGTATCTGCTAAAGTCTTTGGTTTTTGCGCTTTCAAGTCATCCAATAAGCCATCTATTTTTATGCTCGCCGGTTTAATAGATTCCAGGTATACTTCAGCCCCGGAGATTCCGCCGCCAGAATAGGCCTCGATGGTCTTGGAAATCTGGTAAGCAATGGTTGTGTAGAGAACCGCTGCTGTTACCTGATTGTAAGCGCTGGCTACTAGCCCCTGTTTTAGATATCCGGCCGCCTTGGATCCAGAACTATCTGCTTTCGCAATCAGATTATCTGTCGCCGTTGATTTAAACATTGGCGAAATAGCGTCGTACTTTCCCTTTTCTTCGAGATAGCGACTATACCACTTCTTAGCCTTTCCCTTGACTTTGTCGTAGACATCAGATGGGAGCTCTGCCTTCTTATCAAGCTCTTTAGGCCTGGGCAAGTCTTTCCCGGTTAGTTGTTTGTATGCAGCGTAAACGTCGGAAACCTCTCGAACCTTTATGCCCTCTTTCTCGCCTTTTTCCACTACATCGACTAACTCCTCAGTCTTAGCATCCTCTGAGTACCTCTGACCAGAGGGAATCAGCACCAGCTTCTTGTTCGCCTTTTTGGCGCCCTCCAGCTTTTGTGGAATTCCTCCCACCGGGCCTATAGTACCATCAGGATTGATCGTCCCTGTCATAGTGACATCTTTCTTAATCGTGTCCCCTAAAAGCCCAGCTAAAACAGCCGCGGTCATCAGTCCCCCGGCACTCGGTCCGTCAATTTTCCCGCTGACATCAAAGGTAAATCGAAACTCCGAGATATCGCGACCAAGAATAAATGGACCGGTGATTGCCGCCATCCAGCCCGCTGAGCGCCACATCGGCCCTGAGCCAGCCACTTCACTTTCGTAGAATCCAACCCTTATTTCCTTTGCGGGGTTCTTTTCAACAGTAAGAGTGACCTTGCTAATTCCACCCGAAGGCCCTTCAGGCCCAACAGTGAAATAAAGAGCGTCGATCTTTACAGTGTTTTTGGTGGGTTTAGGTTTAGGCTTGGCGACCTGGAGAAGTTGGCAGCCCGTGGTGGAGAAAATGAGAGTGAAAACGAGGAAAAAAACCAAAATCTTTTTCACAAAAGACCTCCTTCCTAAGGCTCCCCCGGCTAATCTCCGAGGATGCCTGCCAATACGGCAATGAATCCAGTGAGCACAACAATCAGGGCGAAACCTCCTTTGATCAAGACATAGAGATCAGGCCACCAGAACAAAACAATTCCTACTATCCCCAGCCCAATTAAAATCAATCCTCCGATGATCAACAGAGCTCTTTTCATTGCCTCTTCATTTCACCTCCTTCTCTATCCTGTATTTAAACTTTCTCCGTATTTTACCAAAACTAAACTTCAAAAGATAGGTATGTTACAATGTCAGAGATGCAAAGGGGCCAGTCGTGCAGATAATACAGACTGAAAGCTTAACAAAATATTATGGCCGGATAAGAGGGGTCGAGGATCTAACTCTTGAGATCAACCAGGGAGAGATCTTCGGCTATCTCGGGCCGAATGGCGCCGGTAAAACCACTACTATCAGGCTTCTTCTAAACCTCATCTTTCCCACTCGAGGCCGTGCCAGAATCTTGGGGCGAGACATTATTAAAGAATCGCGTTTTATTCGTGACAATACTGGCTATATCCCCGGAGAGGTTCATCTCTACCCCAAAATGACCGGGCAAGAGCTTCTCCACTATTTTGCCCGGTTTCGCCCGGATAAGCCTCCTGTGCTCAAAGACGAACTGGTTAAGAGACTAGATTTAAATCTATCGCCGCGGATAAGAGACTTGTCACACGGCACCAGGCAGAAGCTAGCGCTGGTTTTGGCGTTCATGCACGACCCTGACCTTCTGATTTTAGACGAGCCAACCCTCGGCCTGGATCCCCTTGTGCAGCAGGAATTCTATCAGATCCTCAAGGAGTTTAAAGAAAGAGGAAAGACAACCTTTCTTTCCTCACACATTCTCCCAGAGGTTGAGCGCATCTGCGACCGGATCGGCATTCTCAAAGAAGGACGTCTGGTAACGGTTGAAAGCCTGGAAACGATGCACGAGAAAGAGGTGCGTCACGTGGAGGTGGCTTTCGAAGAGGATGTGGATCCAGATACGTTCAAACTACCCGGGGTTTCCGTAGTCTCGATGACCAACCGTTCTTTTCACCTGCGGGTTAAGGGAGGAGAAATCAACCACGTCGTAAAGGCTATCGCCCGCTTTAAGATCAAAGACCTGGTTTTTGCCCACGCCAGCCTGGAAGAGGTTTTCCTGGAATTCTACGGAAGAGAGGAAGCATGAATCTGAATCTCGTGGCTCGAGCGCTCAAGGAGCGATGGCGTGGCGTCTCAATCTTCGGCCTATCCCTCTTTCTCTACGCCTGGATGCTAATGAGCTTAATACCAGTTTTTCTTAAAAACGTCCAGTTCCGCGGGCTCATAGCCCAATATCCAAAGGCTCTTTTGAATCTTGCGGCAGGTGCGTCCAATGTGGATTTCTTTACGGTGGAGGGCTTCATGACCATCGAGTTTCTCGCCCTGTGGTTTCCGATCATCATACTTGTGTTCGCCGTTGCCTTCGCCACGCCCATGGTGGCAAAGGAGATCAATGAGGGAACAATAGATTTTTTGATGTCACAACCGATATCAAGACAGAGCCTAATAGTGAGCCGCTTTGGTGCTCTCAAATTGTACCTGATTGCCCTCACCACAATCGCCTTAGGTAGCCTGTACCTGCTCGCCCCCTTCTACGACGCCAAGCTGAAGATCAGAGGTATTCTCGTGACCGGCCTGCTCGCACTGGTGTTCTTCCTGGCCATCTCGGCCTATACGCTCTTTCTCTCGCTGATACTAAAAGAGCGGGGGCAAGCCATCGTCGCCTCGGTGTCAATCTTTGTTGCCTCCCACCTCTTGAACGCTCTGGCGGATTTCAGTGATACGCTTAAGAAATTCCAGTTTCTCTCTATGTTCAAGTACTACCAGCCATATAAGACATTGACCACCGGCGACGTCCCCTGGCGCGACATCGGCATATTTCTCGCCATCACCGTCATTTTCCTGGTCGGTTCGTTATTGGTCTTCCGAAGGAAAGACATTACCACTGCCTAACCTTATAGTTATTTTGAATTGGTGTTCGATAAAGACAAGGAGGTGCAGGATGCTCGAAGAAGAGAAAAAAAGAGGAAGAGAAATAGCCAGGATGAGCTCGAAGCAGAGGAGCAAGCTCGTGGCCAAGATGATGTTCGGGAAGGGAGCCGATACGGCCAAACTACCTTTTGTTTTCCTTATGACCATCTGGGGAATCGGGCCATTTGGAAGCGGTTTTCTTAACAACCTCTTCATCGGATCGTTCTTCGCTAAGAAGAAGTATCGCGAGGCAATGAAGTTAAAACTTCCCCATGGCTCGTAAACAGTAGAAAGGAGAGATAAATGGCCGGAAAACTTCAAGACATAATCGATGCTGTAGTAGATCTTGATGATGAAACTACAGTGCGCCTGGTGAAAGAGAAGTTAGAAGCAGGAGAAAGGCCCAAGGATATCTTAGAGGCTCTCACTTCGGGCATGAACATCGTCGGCGATAAGTATGCTGCAAAGGAGTATTTCCTATCCGATCTGGTCATGGCGGCGGAGGTATTCCAATCTGCCATGAAGCTGATCAAACCTCACCTCACCGCGGAAGAAACACAGTCGTGCGGGAGAATTGTCATCGGAACCGTCGAGGGTGACCTCCACGATATTGGGAAAAACATCTTTACTGCTCTGGCACAGAATGCCGGCTTCCAGGTAATCGACCTCGGAGTCGACGTTTCTCCTGATAAACTGGCAGAGACCGTAGCCGATGAAAAAGCAGATATTCTGGCAATGTCGGGAATCTTGACCATGTCGGCTGACCCTATGAAAAAGGCGGTAGAGATTCTTAAAGAGCAGGGCTTGCGGGATAAAGTAAGAGTAATCATAGGTGGCCTGCCGGTAGACGAGATGTGGCGGAAGGAAGTCGGCGCGGATGCCGCCAC
>JBAQMN010000037.1:0-7711 GCA_049302895.1 Actinomycetota bacterium
ATTCCAATCTTCCGGGTAAATCGTGGTGGCGGTGTTACCTACCACGGCCCTGGTCAACTCGTTGGCTATCCCATAATAGACCTGAGACGTCATGGTCGCGACATCCATCTTTATATCCGAAAACTGGAAGAGGTTCTGGTGAGAACTCTCGCCGATTTCGGTTTGCCCGCCGCCGCCCGTTCAGGGCTAACTGGCATCTGGACGGGACGGGGTAAGATCGCATCGATTGGAATCGGGGTGCGAAAGTGGATCACCATGCACGGCTTTGCCCTGAATGTCGCCTGCAATCTGTCGTACTTCAGCCACATTATTCCTTGCGGTCTCAAGGACGTGGAAATGACCACCATGGAGCGTGAACTGGGTTTTAAGATATCCATGGAGGAGGTGAAAGGCACATTAGCCAGACACTTAGAAAGCATCCTGATTGGATCAAAGTCAGAGCTCCCGGCGGCGAGAGCTATGAGTGGGTTAGGAGAGTTCTCGAAAGCCACAGATTAAATACTGTTTGCGTCGAGGCTGCCTGCCCCAACATCCGTGAGTGCTTCGATAACCGATCGGCGACCTTTCTCATTCTTGGGAATATCTGCACTCGAAGCTGTCGCTTTTGCGCTGTGAAGCACGGTCAGCCTGAGCCCGTGGACGCGAGCGAGCCCGAACGCGTGGCGACAGCCGTCCGCGACCTGGCCTTAAGATACGTCGTCATTACCTCGGTCACGCGCGACAATCTTCCCGACGGTGGCGCCGCTCACTTCGCCATGACGGTTTACAAGATAAAAGAACTCGCGCCGGAGTGCAAGATCGAATTGCTTATTCCCGATTTCAAAGGGAATCGCCAGGCCCTCGAAAAAGTAGTCGCCTCTCCCATAGATGTTCTCGCCCACAACCTTGAAACCGTCCCCTCGCTATACCCAATGGTTAGAGACCAGGCGGATTATTCGCGCTCGTTGGCAGTTTTGAGGACGACTAAGACTATAAAGGCCGACCTGCCGATAAAGTCAGGCCTGATGCTCGGCCTGGGAGAGACCCACGCCGAAGTTCTGGGAACTCTTCAAGATCTGCGAAAAGTCGGCTGTGACCTTTTAACTCTCGGCCAGTATCTGCAGCCTTCACAGAAGCAATTGTCCGTTGCAAGATACCTGGATCCCTCTGAATTCCGCTTCTACCAAGAGGAGGCGCTCAAAATGGACTTCCGTCACGTCGAATCCGGTCCCTTCGTGCGCTCCTCCTACCACGCCAACCAGGCTGGCGTTTAAATCCCGCCTGTCCTGCGCTATACTTATAAAGGGGTGCGAATAGGGTGCGAATAAATTCGCACCTACGGAATCTGGTAGTGTGAATAAATTGGCACCTACGAATCTGGTAGGGGCGATTTTAATCGCCCACAGGTGAACAAGATGGCAAAGTTTCAGGTTTTTTCTCCCTTCGAACCCAAAGGGGACCAGCCAAAAGCAATAAGAGAGCTCACATACGGCACTAAAAAAAACGATCGCTTCCAGACTCTCCTGGGAGTAACCGGTTCAGGCAAAACATTCACCATGGCCAAGGTGATCGAGGGTGTCGGCTTGCCGACGATAGTCATCGCGCCTAATAAAACCCTGGCGGCCCAGTTAGCCAACGAGTTTAGATCCTTTTTTCCGGAGCATGCCGTCGAATACTTCGTGAGCTATTACGATTACTATCAGCCGGAGGCGTACGTTCCTCAGACGGACACCTACATCGAGAAGGACGCCTCCATAAACGATGAGATCGATCGCCTTAGGCACGCCGCCACTTCGGCTCTCTTCTCCAGAGACGATGTGATCATCGTCGCCTCGGTGTCCTGTATCTATGGCCTGGGCTCCCCCGAGGATTACCTGGCCCAGATGGTCAGATTGGACGTCGGCGAGGAATACGACCAGGACGCTATTCTCCGCAAACTGATTGAGATTCAATACAAAAGGAACGATTACAGTTTCGAACGGGGTACTTTCAGGCTGCACGGCGATGTCTTAGATATCTTTCCCGCCTACGGGGAAAAAGCCTTTCGTGTTGATTTCTTTGGCGATGAGGTGGAACGGATCGAAGAGATAAACCCTTTAACCGGCCAAACTCTGACCGAGCTCACTCGTGTGGCCGTCTATCCGGCCACTCACTTTGTAACTACATCACTTAAACTCGGCCACGCCTTGATTTCCATTGAGGAAGAGCTTAAGGAGAGGTTGAAAGAACTGAGAGCTCAGGGCAAGCTTCTCGAGGCCCAGCGTCTGGAGATGCGGACCAAATTCGATCTGGAGATGCTTCAGGAGGTTGGTTACTGCAACGGAATCGAGAACTATTCTCGTCACTTTTCCGGGAGGGCGCCCGGCGAGCCTCCTGATACGCTCCTCGACTACTTCCCGGACGATTTTCTGACCATCCTCGACGAGTCTCACATCACCGTGCCGCAGCTTCACGGGATGTACGAAGGAGACCACTCTCGAAAGTTAACGCTGGTGGAATACGGTTTTCGCTTGCCTTCGGCTCTGGATAACCGCCCCCTCAAGTTTGACGAGTTCATTAACAAGGTTAATCAGGTTGTTTTCGTCAGCGCCACCCCCGACGAGTATGAGAGAAAAATAAGTAGCCAGGTGGTGGAGCAGATCATCCGCCCGACAGGCCTGGTCGACCCCGAAGTAATTGTCAAACCCACCAAAGGTCAAATAGACGACATCATAGATGAGGTTAAGAAGCGAGTGGAGCGAAATGAGCGGGTGCTCGTTATCACCCTCACCAAAAAGATGGCGGAGGACTTGACCGACTATCTCCTGGATATGGGCTTGAGAGTGCGCTACCTTCACTCCGATATCGAGACTCTGGAACGGATAAAAATCCTGACCGAACTCCGGCGCGGCGAATTCGATTGTTTGGTCGGAATAAATCTGCTTCGCGAGGGACTCGATCTGCCGGAGGTGTCCCTGGTTGCCATCCTGGATGCCGACAAAGAGGGGTTTCTGCGTTCTGAGACTTCGCTTATCCAGACCATAGGCCGGGTGGCTCGAAACGTCAGTGGCCAGGTTATTATGTACGCCGACGAGTTTACCAATTCGATGAAGCGGGCCATTAACGAGACTAACCGTCGCCGCAAACTTCAGATAGAATACAATAAGAAGCACGGAATCGAGCCGGAGACGATACGCAAGGCCATAACGGATATCCTGCAGGCCAGTCGGGTGACGGAACCTCGCCTGATGTACCGGGCGAAGAAGGACGTCTACCGCGAGATCACGCGGATGCCGAAGGATGAGATCACGAGGTTGATTCAGAGTCTTAAGGAGGAGATGCGCTCCGCAGCCGAGCAGCTTCGATACGAAGACGCCGCTCGTCTCCGAGACGAAATTAAGGAGTTAGAAGAGGAACTGGCCACATGACAAACGATAAGAAAATCATCATTAGAGGGGCTCGCGAACACAATCTGAAAAACATCTATTTAGAGCTTCCCCGCAACAAATTGATAGTGATGACCGGCATAAGCGGTTCGGGAAAGTCCTCCCTGGCCATCGATACGCTCTACGCCGAGGGCCAGCGCCGCTACGTGGAGTCCCTTTCCGCCTACGCCCGTCAGTTCCTGGGCCAGATGCAAAAGCCCGATGTGGACTCCATTGAGGGTTTATCACCCGCCGTCTCCATAGACCAGAAATCCGCCACCAAAAACCCGCGTTCAACGGTGGGGACAATAACCGAGATCTATGACTACCTGCGTGTTCTTTACGCCCGGGTGGGTATTCCGCGCTGCCCGATCGACGGAACGGAGATCACCCAGCAGACATCCCAGCAGATCATCGAGCAGGTTCTCAAAACGCCCATGGGGACAAAATTCCAGGTTTTGGCACCGGTCGTCAGAGGTCGCAAGGGAGAATACCGTGAACTTCTTGAACGCATGCGAAAAGAAGGCTTTCTCCGTGTTCAGATCGATGGAAAGGTCTACGGATTGGAAGAGGAGATCAGGCTGGACAAGGATGTTCGTCACGACATCGACGTCGTCGTTGACCGTCTGGTGATGAAGGAGGGAATCAAGCGCCGCCTGGCCGACTCCATCGAAACAGCTCTGAGGCTGGCTGATGGGCTGGTTGCCATACAGAGTGACAGCAAGCGAGAGAGCTATTCGACCCACTTTGCCTGCCCCAACGACGGCTACAGCTTCGCCGAGATCTCTCCTCGAATCTTCTCCTTCAACAGTCCCTACGGTGCCTGTCCAACCTGTGACGGTCTCGGTGCCAGGGTCGAACCGGACCCGGCCATGGTCGTCCCCGACCCAAATCTAACTCTGCGGGAAGGAGCGGTGGCGCCCTTCCATCACACCAGGGTCAACTTCTATCCTCGAATGATTCGTGCCGTGGCCGAGGAATTCGATATCGATATGGACACCCCCTGGAAGGATCTGCCTGAGGAGGACAAAAACATCATTCTCTATGGCACGGGCGGCGAGCGAGTTTATGTGAGATACCGCAGCATAACCGGGCGTAGCAGGGCTTATTACACTCCCTTTGAGGGTGTCATTCCCAACCTGAGGCGCCGCTACGTGGAGGCGGAGTCCGACTACGCTCGTGCGAAGATTGAGTCGTACACAAGTATGGCTACCTGTCCCACCTGCAAGGGAGCTAGGCTCAAGCAGGAGAGTCTGGCCGTCACGGTAGGTGGTCTTAACATCTACCAGTTCACTCAGAAATCCGTCAAAGATGCTCTGGAATTTCTGGATAACCTGAAGCTCTCAGAGCGACAGACGATCATCGCCGAGCGACTGTTGAAAGAGATTCGGCGCCGACTTCAGTTCCTGGTCGATGTGGGTTTGGACTATCTGACCGTTGACCGGGCGGCTGCAACCCTGGCCGGAGGTGAGGCTCAGCGAATAAGGCTGGCCACTCAGATCGGAAGTGGCCTGGTTGGTGTGCTCTACATTCTAGACGAGCCCAGCGTTGGACTTCACCAACGAGACAACCGCCGGCTGATCAACACGTTAAAAGAGCTCAGAGATTTAGGAAACAGCTTGATCGTTGTCGAGCACGACGAGACGACCATACGCAGCGCTGACTACATTGTAGACATCGGCCCCGGCGCCGGTGAGCACGGCGGGAAGATCGTTGCCACGGGGACAGTGGAAGACATCATCGCCAATCCTCTGTCTCTAACGGGCAAGTATCTGAACGGTCAAGAGAGGATTGAACTACCACCTCTCCGTCGAAAACCCAAAGGGAAATATCTGATCATTCGGGGTCCGCGCGAACACAACCTCAAAGGTCAAGACATCGAGTTGCCCTTAGGACTGTTGATCTGTGTGACCGGCGTATCCGGCTCTGGAAAAAGTACTCTGATCGACGAGATTCTCTGGCGGGCCCTGGCTCAGAAGCTCTACAAATCCCGGGAGCATCCCGGCAAGCATAAGAGTATCGAAGGTCTCGAAAACATCGACAAGGCCATCGAGATCGACCAGTCTCCGATTGGCAGAACTCCGCGCTCAAATCCCGCCACCTACATCGGTGTGTTCGACGACGTCAGGCGGGTTTTTGCCGAGGTTCCCGAGGCGAGGCTGCGCGGCTACAAGCCTGGCCGATTCTCCTTCAATGTGTCAGGTGGTCGCTGTGATAACTGCAAGGGAGATGGTCAGATCAAGATCGAGATGCACTTTCTGCCGGACGTCTACATAACCTGTGACGTGTGCAAAGGAAAGCGCTACAACCAGGAGACTCTTGAGATCAAATTCAAGGGAAAGAGCATCGCTCAAGTCCTGGCCATGAGCGTCGAGGAAGCCCTGAAATTCTTTGAGAACATACCGAGAATTCGGCGAAGGCTCCAGACCATATACGATGTGGGCCTGGGATACATCAGGCTTGGCCAGCCGGCTCCGACTCTGTCAGGAGGGGAGGCGCAGCGGGTCAAGCTCTCCGCTGAGCTGTCGAAAAAGGCGACCGGCCGGACCCTTTACATCCTGGACGAGCCCACGACGGGTCTCCACTTTGCGGACATCGACAAATTGCTGAACGTCTTGAACCGCTTGGTCGATCAGGGAAATACTGTTATAGTAATAGAACACAATCTCGATGTGATCAAGACGGCCGATTGGATAATTGATCTTGGTCCCGAAGGCGGGGAGGACGGAGGCTACGTAGTGGCCGTCGGTTCACCCGAAGCGGTGGCCAGGAATGCAAAGTCCTATACAGGGCACTTCTTAAAAGCTATACTGGAGAAGCAGAAAGTGCTAGCAGTCGCCAGGGTAAATCCTGGTAGGCGGGGCACCTTGCCCCGCTCATAGTACTGGATAGGCGGAACTTTCCAGTCCCGCCCGAAGGGAGAAATTTGCTTAGCATCGCATTACCTAAGGGAAGTCTGGAAAAACAGACTCTAATGCTCTTTGCCCAGGCAGACCTCGAGGTTAAGCGGGGATTTCGCGAGTACAACCCGACCATCGACGATCCGCGTATCTCCAAGGTCAAAATCCTGCGTCCTCAGGAAATTCCAGGTTACGTAGCGGAGGGCTATTTTGACCTGGGCATCTCTGGTGCCGACTGCATACAGGAATCGGAGGTCAACGTGGTTGAGGTGGCAGAGCTACCCTACGCTAAGACTGGAACGGGCACCATCAAAATGGTTGTGGCTGTGGCTAACGATTCTTCCACCGAGAAGCCTGAGGACATTCCGGCGGGGAGCCGTGTCACCACCGAATTCCCCAACATCACCAAGGCCTATTTTGAGAATCTGGGCATTCCTATGAAGATATTCTACTCTTATGGTGCCAGCGAAGCTAAGATCCCCGAATTAATGGACGTCGTCGTTGACCTAACGGAGACGGGTGAGACTCTCATTCAGAATCAGCTCAAGATAATCGGTGTTATCGGTGAGTTCCCCACCAAGCTGATCGCCAACCCTATGTCATGGGCGGATCCGGAAAAGAAGAAAGCCATTGAGGAAATCAAGACCCTTCTCCTCGGTGTCATTGAGGCTCGGGGGCGTGTTCTTCTAAGCATGAATGTACCCAAGAAGAAACTCAAGGACGTTCTTGAGGTCCTGCCTGCTATGAAGAAGCCAACCATCTCAGAACTTTCCGACAAAAACTACGTCGAAGTGACCACGGTAGTCGACAAGGCAAACGTAAACATTATCCTGCCAGAGCTCAAAGACAAGGGCGCCGAAGACATCCTCGAACTCCCCATCGCCAAAATCGTCAAATAGAATCGCTCGGACATTCGATCAAGCTCCTCTCGCTGACCTGGAATTTGCTCCGTACTTTTCCTGTCTGCCGACAGGCAGGCTCAGGTCGACCATCGTAGCGGGGGCAAGGTGCCCCCGCCTACCATGTTTCGGTGGCAGGGCAAGGTGCCCTGCCCTACCTGAAATGGTAGCCGAGGCACCTTGCCTCGGTCCCGGTAGTTTCGCGATTTCTGCTTTTTTGGAATACCCTCGCTCTTAAGTAAGTTTGAAATCCTGTCTATTAATAAGTATAATTTATATTAATTATTAGCATAATAAATTGGAGTGGAGTGGGGGCAAAGGCGCTGGGCGCTCCGCGGGCTGCAAACCCGTTGGCCTTGCCTCAAAAGCGAGGAGGAGGTTCGATTCCCCTCGCCCCCTCAGAGTAGAATAATCTACGACCTCTTTGCAGTAGAGTGTTTGACGCTGAAGAAGTGTGGGAATCGAACTAAAGGGGTTCTTCAAGGGGAAAGGATTTCCCCTTAATCTAACGTAAGGAAGGGGAGCATCA
>JBAQMN010000038.1:0-18553 GCA_049302895.1 Actinomycetota bacterium
ACTTCTCTTCGAACCGACAGTGCTCATCAACTCCTGAACGAGTTAGAAATCGACGTTATCCGAGCAAACGCCGCAGAGGTTTCCATCCTGGCCGGTTTCGGAGGAAAGATAAAGGGTGTAGAATCCGTCGGTGGAGCAGGTGACACCAGGGAGGTGGCGAGGTCGCTTGCGTCGGAGCGAGGCTGCGTCGTAGCCATCACGGGCAAGGAAGATATTATAAGCGATGGAAAACGTCTGGCCGTTGTGGGAAATGGAGATGCCATGCTCAGCACCATTACCGGAACAGGCTGCATGGCCACGACGGTCATTGGCGGGTTCTGTGCCGTTAATAAGGATTGTTTCGAGGCCGCCATCGGGGGGCTGGTTGTCTTCGGATTGGCCGGTGAAAAGGCGGCTGCGACCTCTCAGGGAAAGCCGGGAACGTTTCATGTATCTTTGTATGACAGCCTATCATCAATCACTGTGGACGACATTTACGTTGGGTGCAAGGTCGAGGTGGAGGTTCTGACCAGGGAGTTGTTGGATGGATCTTAGTGTATACGTCATTACCGCAGACGTTCCAGATCTAAATCGGACCCATCTTGATGTAGCAAAAGAAGCCATTTTGGGCGGGGCGACCGTTATACAATTTCGAGAGAAGAGAAGGGAAACACGAGAGATGCTTGAGATTGGCAGTAGTCTAAGAAAACTCACTCGGGAGGCCGGGATTCCTCTCATCGTGAACGACAGAATAGATGTAGCCTTGGTCATCCAGGCCGACGGCGTACACGTGGGGCAGGATGATATGCCCCTTGAGGAGGTCAAAAGGCTTGTGCCAGACCATATGGTTATCGGAGTTTCCGCCACTAATTTGGAGGAAGCGATCGTCGCTCAGGAGGGTGGAGCCTCTTATCTGGGAGTTGGTCCAGTGTTTCCGACTCCCAGCAAAGACGATGCGGCGGAGCCCATGGGGATGGATAAACTGGCTGAGATAAGAGAGAAAATCTCTATTCCGATTGTAGCCATCGGAGGCATAACCCTGGAGAATCTCAAAGAAGTTCTGTCAACGGGGATTGATGGTGTGGCAGTAATCTCTGCCGTGGCGTGTGCAGCGAGTATGAGAGAAGCAACCAGAGAGCTATATCGCCGCATAGTAGGGCCGAGGCAGGGTGCCTCGGCTACCATGAAGACAACAGACCGGTAGGGCAGGGCATCTTGCCCTGCACTAATCCGAGGCAAGGTGCCTCGGCTACCAGATAGGATTTTAAAATGACACTGATAAAAAGGATTAGATCTGGAGAAGTTCCCGAGGATGTCAAGATCGTCGCTCGCGACGAAATCATAGAAGTCGACAAACTAATTGACCACATAGAGCGGGGAAGAGTGGTTATTCCCAAAAACAGGTTAAGGACTGACCTTCACCCGTTGGGTATAGGCGAGGATCTGAGAATAAAGGTCAATGCAAACATCGGCACTTCCGAGGATTTCTCTGACCTTGGGGAGGAGCTGGAAAAGCTCCGCGTGGCCATCGAGGCTGGGTCCGATACGGTGATGGATCTGAGCACCGCCGGCGACCTGGACAAAGTGAGAAGAGAAATAATGGCCCATTCGACCATTCCCGTGGGAACCGTTCCAATTTACCAGGCTGCCGTAGAAGCCATCGACAGACGTGGGAGCATTGTCGATATGGGAATCGATGACCTTTTTGAAGTTATCGAGAGGCAGGCCAGGGATGGCGTTGACTTTGTAACGGTTCACTGCGGTGTGACCAGGCGAGCCATCGAGGCCATGAAGAGACAAGGTCGAGTGACGGACGTGGTCAGCCGTGGTGGTGCCTTCCTGGTCGGCTGGATTCTTTATAACGATAGAGAGAACCCCCTCTACACCGAGTTTGATCGTCTTATTGAGATCGCCAAAAAATACGATCTAACCCTGAGTCTCGGAGACGGCATGCGCCCGGGTTCCATCGCCGACGCCAGCGACCGTGCTCAGTTTTCGGAGCTTGCTACCTTGGGAGAGCTGGTCAGCATGGCGAGAGAGGCTGGTGTTCAGGCTATGGTGGAGGGACCGGGCCACGTTCCCATAAACCAGATCGAAGCAAATGTGAGACTGGAGAAGAAGCTTTGCCACGGTGCACCCTTCTATGTTCTTGGTCCCATCGTAACGGATATAGCTCCTGGCTATGACGAAATAACCTCGGCCATTGGTGGCGCTCTGGCTGCTTCCTATGGTGCGGACTTTCTTTGCTACGTTACGCCCCGTGAACATCTCGGTCTTCCCACCATAGAGGATGTCAGGCGGGGGGTCATCGCTTCGCGAATCGCCGCGCACGCCGCAGACATTGCCAAAGGGATTCCAAAAGCGGCCGATTGGGATCTCGAGGTCGCCAGGGCCAGAAAAGCTCTGGACTGGTCTCGGCAGATCAACCTGTCCATAGATCCCCTGACGGCCGGAAGGACTTATGAAGAGCGCGGGGGCGGGCAGGGAAACGCCTGTACAATGTGCGGAAAGTTCTGCGCCATGAAGCTCGTCGCCGAATATCTACATTCACCCCAGGTCAAAAAGTGTTAAAATAGGCTAATGTTCATAGAAGAAGTTGGTGAATTTGGCCTAATAAAGAGGATTAGCGGCCTGATTCAAACAAAGCAAGCTCGGGATGAGAAGATTATTGCTCACATCGGTGACGACGCCGCCGTAATCGCAACTACCCCCAGCCTATACACCATTTTAACAACTGATACACTCGTCCAGAATGTTCACTTCGAAGCGGAGACAATAACCCCCTTTGCTCTAGGGTACAAGGCTCTGGCCATCAACCTGAGCGACGTAGCGGCCATGGCTGGCACTCCCAAATACGCCCTTGTATCCCTTGGACTTCCAGCGAAAACAAAAGTTGAATTCGTAGAGGAAATGTACAAAGGTATGCTCGATTGTGGAAGCAAATTCGATGTAAGCATCATCGGTGGGGATACTTCAAAGGCGGCCATTCTGGTCATAAATGTTGTTGCCTCTGGAGAGGTGGAGCCGTCTCTTTTACGAAAAAGGAGTGAGGCTCAGATCGGCGACAAGATTCTGGCGACTGGAGAGTTAGGAGCCTCCGCCGCCGGCCTCGCTCTTGTCTCAGATCCGACTCTGGTGAAAAACACCGAAAAAGACGATGCACTGATTCACACCCATTTTTTCCCCACGCCAAGGGTCAAAGAGGCACAGATTGCTTCGAGGGAAGGAGCTCGAGCTATGGAGGACATAAGCGACGGACTGGCCAGTGAAATCTGGCACATTTGTGAGGAGAGTCGGGTTGGAGCGCGCATTTTCTCTGACAAGGTTCCGATAGCTGAGGGAGTTCAGGACGTCGCAGCGCGCACAAATCGTTTCGGAACAGAACTGGCTCTTTACGGTGGAGAGGACTATGAGATAGTATTAACCGCACCAGAGACGGTCGTTGATAACATTAAAGCTAAGGTAGAGGCTGATACTCAAACAAAGGTTACCGAGATAGGTGAGATTCTTTCGGAAAAGGAAGGGATTTTTTTGGTAGATAAAAAAGGCCACCTATCAAAGATCACTGCTTTCGGATATGAACATTTTAAGTAGCCGAGGCAAGGTGCCTCGGCTACCAGGTGGGGCAGGGCATCTTGCCCTGTCATCGCACCAGGTGGGGCAGGGCATCTTGCCCTGTCACATAACATAACCGAGAGGGCACCCTTGCCCTGTCACCGGACCAGGTAGGGCAGGGCATCTTGCCCTGCCACATGATCACGAGGAAATCAAATGAAAAAGGTTCTGGTTATAGGTGGATTCGACCCCAGTGGAGGAGCTGGTCTTCAGATTGATCTTCTCACGCTAACTGAGTTAGGCGTTTTCCCCTTCACTGTTGCAACCGCAGTCACCATACAGAACAGCACGAATGTAAGCGATGTCTATGCCCTTCCTTCAAAGATTATACTGGAACAGATTCAGACAATCCTTCAGGACGGCAGGGTTGACGCCATCAAAATTGGCATGCTGGGAACCGAGAAGAATGTGCTGACCATAGCCGATTTTTTAAACAAAACGAACATCAAAAGGGTTATCGATCCTGTCTTTGAAGCCTCTAAAGCTGGCCCCGAGTCCCTCGACACCGCTCGGGATAAACTCCGTCGAGGGGGTTTTCCTCTGCTGTCGCCGGACGCTATACCGGCTTTCAAGGAACATCTTCTTCCATTAGCGACTGTTCTCACCCCAAATCTTATGGAGGCACAAAAACTTGTCCTGAGTGAAGTCGAAGGATCAACCAAATTTCGTATTCGGTCCGTCAGCGACATGAAGACTGCTGCCCAGGCTCTTCATAAGTTGGGGCCAAAGTGGGTCCTGGTAAAGGGAGGCCATCTTGCTCACGACAAGCTAACCGACATTCTGTATAATGGTAAGGACTTTTTTGAATTTCCTCATGAGCGAGTTCGAGCCAGAGATGTGCGAGGAACGGGTTGCATTTTTTCTTCAGCGCTGACCGGTTTTCTTGCCTCAGGCCACAGCGTGCCCGAAGCCACGCAATTAGCGCAGGAATACACACTTAAAAAGATAAAAACCGCCCTGAAGATAGGAAAGGGAAGACCTCAGGCATGGCTTTGAGTGAACAAGGTTTGCTGCTAAAACTGCAGGAAACGGATGTCAAGATCGACAAGCTTGAGGACAAAAAGATAAATCTTCCCGAAAAATCAAACCACCAAATCTCCCAGGCCGAACTGATAGAAATCCAGAACAATCTGAGTAAGAAGCTTAAGAAGGCGGAAGAAGAGGAGAAGAAGCAGAAGAAGTTAGAAGGCGAGCTTGAACGGGTCACATTTAAGACAAAAGGTGAGGAAGACAAGCTCTACGGAGGGAAGATTAGCAATCCCAAAGAACTAATATCTATTCAGGAAGAGATAAACATATTTTTGAAAGAGAAGGATGTCCTGGAGACGAAGCTACTTGAACAGCTTGATCTCGGCGAAGCGTTGGACAAAGAACTAAAGACTCTTATGCAGCAAGAGAAGAAGGTCGCCAACCGCACAGAGGAACTTAAGAAAGCTCTCGATGAAGCCCTGGCAAATATTGAGAAGGAGCTTTCGCGCCTCGACAAGGAGAGGCAGACCATAGTTTCCGGTATTGACGAATCGGTTTACAATCTTTATGAGCGACTGAGAAAAGAGAAAAAGGGCCTGGCGGTGGTTCGCATAAAAGATGGAGTCTGTCAAGGCTGCCATATGCAGATCTCCACCGAGGAAGAAGATAGAATGCTTTATGAGCAGAGAATATGGCGCTGCGAACACTGCAAACGCATCCTCATCGAATAAGCCCTGCCTGCCGGCAGGCAGGTAATGGAGGCCACGGCGTGGAATATGAGTTAACGATATATGTGGACGGCGCAGTCAGGGGGAACCCAGGTCCCGCCGGCATCGCCGGCATTATCTTTAAAGATAAACCTGTTTCGAGTGGAATCGAGAAAGTAGAGATTGAGCATTCATTCGACAAGGCTCAGGACAAGTTTAGTGAGTACATCGGAGAGGCAACCAACAATGAGGCTGAATACAAAGCGGTCATTCTTGCTTTAGAGAAAGCGAGAAGCTTAGGAGCTCAATCCGTCCTGATCTACTCCGACAGCGAACTCCTGGTCAAACAGATCACTGGTGCTTATAAAGTAAAAAGTCCACACTTAAAAACCCTTCTTGAAAAGGCAAAGATTCTTTGGTCACACTTTGCTAAAGCTGAAATTAAACACATCTCGCGGGAGGAAAATAGCGATGCGGATAGACTGGCCAACCAGGCCATCCGAGAACACCAAGGTGGAAAACTGGATAGGCGGGACCTGGATAGGCGGGACTTTCTAGTCCCGCACTCAAGAGTAAATTTACCACGCAAAAAGGCGATCATTGGTTTCCTCTCCGATTTTGGTTTGGCGGATGGATTCGTCGGGATCTGCAAGGGTGTAATCAAGGACATCAATCAAGATGCTGAGATCATAGACATCTCCCATGACATTCCAGATTACGACGCAAGAAAGGGTGCCTTTATCCTGGCGAGCGCCGTTCCCTTTGTAAAAGCCCAAGTTTTTATAGCAGTTGTCGATCCCGGAGTGGGGGCAAGCAGGCGAGGCATCGCTATCCAAACAGAGAAAGGAAGCTTACTGGTGGGTCCCGATAACGGAATCCTGCTACCAGCGGCAAGCCGTCTGGGGGGAATAAAGAGAGTTTTCGAGCTTACAAACAAAAAGTTTATGCTCCAGCCCGTGTCTCAAACTTTTCACGGCAGAGACGTATTTGCGCCAATCGCAGCGCACATAGCTCTGGGAACCGATATAGGCGAGATGGGTCCCGAAATCTCGCCGCAAACACTCGCCAAGCCGCCTTGGAAAGAAGCGGAATTAGCAGGAGACGTCCTAAGAACTCAAGTGATCGACATCGATAAGTTTGGCACCGTTCATCTCAACGCATCCGCAGGTGACCTCAGTAAACTACACATCGGTCTGAACAGCCAGATAAAACTAACGTGGGACAAACGCCAAAGAATTCTACCCCTCCTGGAGACCTTTGGTCAGGTCAAAAGGGGTGAAGCCCTGCTTTTGGTCGATTCATCATCCTTTCTGTCCATCGCCGTCAATCAGGGTAGCGCCGCCCAAAAATTGAGTCTAAAACTTGGCGACACGGTTATCATTCAGCTCAAATCAAACACGGTTAAGAAGTTAAAGATTAGAAGTTAAACTTTAGTTCAAAGTTAATGGTTAAAGGACGCTCAAATCTATTTTTAACCTTTAACTGCACGCCGTACAGTTCGGTTAACCTTTAACAATGATTTGGCTATGTGTATAATATTGTTGGTATGGACAAAGACTTAAGTGACTTTCTAATTCACCTGAAAGTTCAGAGAAACGTTTCCGAAAATACCCTAACAGCCTATGAAAATGACCTTTCCAACTTCCTAAATTACCTGGAGCGAGCCGACAAATCCCTTGAGCAAATCGACCACCTTTTCTTGAGAAGATACCTGGCCTATCTGGGAACTCTGAACTACTCAAAGACATCTATTTCTCGCAAACTCTCCGCAATAAGATCATTTCTTAAGTTTCTGGTAACGGAGAGGCGCGTTTCGTCGAATTACTCTCTTCTGGTCTCAGCTCCCAAAAAAGAAAGGCGGTTGCCGAGAGTTTTAACCCATGACGACATCGATCTCCTTTTAGAGGCACCGGTCGGAGACAATCCAATCGGCTTGAGAGATCGCGCCATTCTTGAACTTCTCTACGCCACCGGGATTAGAGCAAGCGAGCTGATAGGCCTCGACCTGAAAGACATCAATCTAACCGAGGGCGAGATAAAGGTTTTTGGAAAGGGAAGAAGGGAGCGGGTCGTCTATCTTAACAAACCGGCGACGGAGGCCCTAACCCGTTATCTTGAAGATGGCCGACCGGTTTTGCTCAAAAATCCCCCGCCGAAGGCGGGGTTGCCCCGCCAAAGGCGGATCGGCCTCGGGCCGAAGCAGCTCACTCAAGAAAAAGAGCCGGCCCTTTTTTTGAACAAGAACGGCCGGCGGCTGTCGGTGAGATATCTCAGGATACTCATCAACAACTACGTTCTCAAATCGGGTATCGGCCGAAAAACGAGCCCTCACACCTTAAGGCATTCCTTCGCCACGCATCTCTTGGAAGGCGGGGCCGACCTTAGAACCATCCAGGAACTCCTGGGCCATGTTGATTTGTCCACCACTCAAGTATACACTCATTTAGACAAACAAAGGCTGAAGGGAATCTACCGAAGGAGTCATCCGAGAGCTTGAAGCAAAAGGGCAAGCAGACAACCAAGGAAGAAACTGAGATAATGAGGGTCTGGCGGGACTACAAGTCCACCAAATCCCTTGAGGATCGAGATAAACTCATTCTACACTACGCTCCTCTGGTTAAATACGTCGCCGGTCGACTATATCTAAAGGCTCCTCCCCACGTGGATCAGGCAGACCTTGTAAGCTGTGGCATTTTCGGTTTAATGGATGCCATAGAAAAGTTTGATCTGTCAAAAAACATAAAGTTTGAAACCTATGCCATATCTCGAATAAAAGGTGCCATAATTGACGAATTAAGAACGCTTGATTGGATTCCCCGCTCGATCCGGTTCAAAGCAAAGGAATTAGAGAGGGCCTACACCAACCTGGAAAACAAATTCAAACGAACGCCCACCGACGAAGAGGTTAGTCAGGAAATGGGCATAAGCGTAAAAAAACTTCATGAGATGTTGAGTCAGGTCAGTAACACCGCCTTAATCGCACTGGACGAAACCCTCAGCGTGGGGAAAAACAAGGAGGGGCGCGTTGGCCTGATAGATATAGTCGAAGACCAGAGAGGCATCGAACCAACAACCATGTTTGAACTGACGGAGATGAAGACGATGCTTGCCCAGGCTATCGACACCTTACCGGTGCGTGAAAAGACCATAATCACTCTCTATTATTATGAGGGGTTAACCCTGAAGGAGATTGGTGACATTCTGGGAGTGACAGAATCCCGTGTCTCCCAGATGCACACCAAAGCCATTCTCCAGCTTCGCGCCAAGCTCAGGAAGTAGTCTAGCATCGTTTACCGTCAACCGTTCACCGTCGACCGCGGATTTCATTGGATAACTGACTGTCCACGGTTAACGGTGAACGAATTGTAAGTTGCTTATGACGAGGGGCTGTGTTAGACTATCCCTGATTCCATAACAAAAACAAACTTGAAAAAGGAGGTGCCTGAACTAAATATTGACTATTGTTTCAATGAAAAGCCTTCTCGAATCAGGGGTTCACTTCGGCCACCAGACTCGAAGATGGAACCCCAAAATGAAGAAGTTTATCTTCACCGAGAGAAACGGCATCCACATCATTGACCTGGAGAAAACCCTGTTCCTGATTGAGCAAGCCTATGACTTTGTGAAAGACATTGTCAGCCGGGGAGGAATTGTTCTCTTTATCGGCACTAAAAAACAGGCCCAGGAAGCTGTTAAAGAACAAGCTGAGCGGTGCGACATGCCCTATGTTAATCAGCGGTGGTTGGGGGGAATGTTGACAAATTTCAGAACCGTTAAGCAGCGAATCAACAGGTTGCAGGAACTAAGAAAGATGGAAGAAGAGGGCAATTTTGAGCGTCTCTCGAAAAAAGAGGTCTTAACTCTCAAGAAAGAACGGGAAAAATTGGAGTTCACGCTGGCTGGAGTGAGCAAGCTTGATAGGGTACCCTCAGCCATCTATGTGACTGATTCTCGCAAAGAGTACATCGCCGTCGCCGAAGCCCGCAAGTTGGGCCTACCCATCATCGGTCTGGTCGATACCAATAGCGATCCCGACGAGGTCGATTACATCATACCCGGAAATGACGATGCTATCCGTGCCGTGAGTTTGGTTACCAAAATTATCGCAGACGCCGTTATCGAGGGAAGAGAGCTTCGAACAACCGAAGAAGAAAAGAAAGAAGAGAAGAAGGAACAGATTGAGGAGGTTGTATAGTTTGTCTATTCCTGCTGAGCAGGTTAAAGAGTTGCGCATAATGACAGGAGCAGGACTGATGGATTGCAAGAATGCTCTCCTGGAAGCTCACGGCAATATTGATGGAGCTATCGAGATTCTGAAAAAAAGAGGTGTCGCTCTGGCAAAAGAGAAAGCCGAACGGGTCGCCAGGGAAGGAGCAATCGACGCCTACATCCATCAAGGCGGACGCCTCGGTGTCCTTGTCGAAGTGAACTGTGAAACGGATTTTGTGGCTAGAAATGAGGATTTCAGAACCTTTGTTCACGATGTTGCCATGCACATCGCCGCGGCGAATCCCCGCTATATCTCAAGGGAGGAGGTTCCCGAAGAGGAAGTGCGGGAGCTCTCCGGAGATGAGTTGAACGCATTCTACAGAGAGACCTGTCTCCTGAATCAAATATTTATAAGAGACGAAGGTCTGACAGTCCAGGAACTTTTAGCTAATCTGATTGCAAAGATAGGTGAGAATATTGTTATTCGCCGGTTTGCCCGCTTTGGGCTGGGCGAATAGCTTTGAAGTGGACGAATAGTTCAGAGGTGGCCTTGGAAAAACCACAATATAGGCGTGTCTTGCTCAAGTTGAGCGGCGAGGCCTTGGCCGATCCGGTAACAGGCACCGGAGTCAATTTCAAAATGATTGACTCCATCGCTCGACAGTTAAAGGAGATTAAAGAGTACGACATTGAGGTTGCAATGGTCGTCGGCGGCGGAAACATTTTCAGAGGCTACCCGCAAGAGCTTCACGGAATCGAGCGAGCCTCCGCCGATTATATGGGAATGGTGGCAACGGTCATCAACGCCCTGGCCCTCCAGGACGCGTTGGAAAAGAAAGAAGTTTTTACCCGGGTACAGACGGCCATCGACATGCAGGAAATCGCTGAGCCTTACATCAGACGCCGAGCCATCAGGCATTTAGAAAAGGGAAGGGTGGTTATCTTTGCGGCCGGAACAGGAAACCCTTACTTCACAACGGATACGGCGGCAGCCCTCAGGGCGCTGGAGATCGGGGCCGAAGCTATCTTAAAGGGAACGAGAGTAGAGGGTGTCTACGATAAAGACCCGGCCAAGCATCCAAATGCCAAGATGTTCTCCTCCCTAAACTACTTCGACGTGCTAAAGAAGGGCCTAAAAGTGATGGATGCCACGGCCATCTCGCTGTGCATGGACAACGATCTGCCCATTGTCGTTTTTAACGTCACAAAGCCTGGCAACCTGAAGAAAGTGATTTTTGGTGAGAAGATAGGAACCATTGTCTCCAGGAAGAAATGATGGCTGCTCAAATGGTGGAAAAGACAATTCTCGAAGCGGACAGCAGGATGAAAAAGGCCATTTCGGTCTTGAGAGATGAGTTTTTGACCATTAGAACAGGCCGGGCTTCTACAGCCCTTGTGGATCGGATAATCGTCGAGTATTATGGAACGCGCGTCCCACTAAAACAGTTGGTCACTTTATCCGTTCCCGAACCTCGACTTCTCGTTATCCATCCTTTCGACAAGAACAGCATTCCCGGTATCGAGAAGGCCGTTCTCCAGTCTGATCTCGGAATCACTCCGTCAAACGATGGCACTATCATTCGGCTGCCCGTTCCACCGCTGACGGAAGATCGCAGAAAGGAACTGATAAAGATAGCCAGCCACATGGCGGAAGAGACCAGAGTGGCTGTGAGAAACATCCGTCGAGACTCCAACGAGAGCTTGAAATCAGCGGAAAAGGAGAAACAAATCTCTGAAGACGAGGAGAGACGAGCCCAAGAGGAGATACAAAAGAAGACCGATAAATACATTGATGAGATAGGAGAGATGTTAAAAAACAAAGAAGAAGAGATCATGGAGGTGTAGACCAAGTCGGAAATAGTGGTGGGGCCTAAGGAGCAAAAATAGTGGTCGGTACGGAAGGTCTTCGCAAGTCGAAGGGGAAAAGCGGAGACATTTTTTTAAATGAGATCAAGAAGGGACAGATTCCCAGGCACGTAGCCATAATAATGGATGGCAACGGGCGTTGGGCACGGGAGCGGGGACTGCCGAGGCTGGCCGGCCATCGAGCCGGTGTCGAAGCCATTCGTAAGGTCTTGCGAGCGGCCCGGGAGACGGGAATCACACACATGACGCTTTATGCCTTTTCCGCTGAGAATTGGCGGCGTCCCGCAAGGGAAGTTAAGGGCCTGATGAAATTGCTCAAAGAAACGATACGCAGGGAATTAGATGAGCTGAACACGAATGGTGTTAGAGTCAATGTGATCGGTCGGTGGCACGAGTTTCCAACCGATCTCACGGACGAGATAGAAAGAGCCATCGAGTTGACCGCCCAAAACCAAAAGGGCGTGCTCAATCTGGCCTTGAATTACGGAGGCAGGACAGAAATCATCGATGCCGTCAAAAAAATAGTCGAGGCGGTGCTCGATGGTCACCAGGACCCCGAGCAAATAGACGCAGAAACTTTTGAGAAATATCTGTACGCACCGGGAACTCCTCCTCCAGACCTTCTCGTTAGGACCAGTGGAGAGATGAGAGTATCCAACTTTCTTCTCTGGCAGATCGCCTACGCCGAGATCTGGGTGACCCCGGTTCTCTGGCCCGACTTCGGGCGAAACGATCTTTTCGAAGCCATCAAGAGTTTTCAGCAGAGGAGACGCCGGTATGGCGGCTTAGATCTGAATGATCTGGGAGACTGATGCTCAGAATACGTATTCTCAGCGCTATCATTGGAGCACCCATCCTTCTTCTCCTGCTTTACCTGGGAAGAATTCCCTTCGGCTTTCTGGTCATTCTTCTTTCCCTTATAGGAATGATCGAATTTTACGCCCCGTGGCCCAACAAGAATACCTTCCCGACACCGTGGATCGGCATTATCGGCGGACTATCCTTTCCCGTTCTGGCGCTAATAGGGTATACGAAGTTTTTCGGCCAGGTCCTGGTTCTTCTCGTTTTGGTTTCGTTCCTCTGGCAAATTTTTAAAACGAAGAGGTCACGGGTGGGTGTCGATGTCGGCCTGACCGTACTGGGCGCTATTTACGTCGGACTTTTTCCGAGTTATCTCATTCTTCTTCGTGATATCTCCCACGGCTGGATACTGGTTCTTCTGACCATTCTTGCCGTCTGGGTGTGTGACATCTTCTCCTACTTAATCGGCAGCTTGATTGGTAAAAGGAAACTGGCTCCTGACATCAGTCCAAACAAGACTGTAGCGGGGGGAATCGCGGGATTTCTTGGGAGCGTTGGCCTACTCACTGGCGTGTATTTTCTCCCATGGTTTTCCCTGACTGAACGGCTACTTCTCGGTCTGTTAATCGGTATCTTTTCTCAGGCAGGCGACTTGACCGCTTCCATGCTCAAGCGCGAGGTGGGCATAAAAGATTTCGGTCGGATAATTCCTGGTCATGGTGGAGTGCTTGACAGATTTGACGGACTTTTCTTCGTCGCACCCATTGTTTTTTACTATCTCAGAATCTATTAGGGGGTGAAAATGAAGAGTCTGATTATTCTCGGTTCAACAGGTTCCATTGGTCAACAAACCATTGAGGTGGTGGAGAGATACCCCGATCTGTTTCGGGTCGTTGGTCTTTCTACACGTGGCAACACCGTTCTTCTCAAGGAACAGGCCAAGAAGATAAAGCCCCTGTCAGTAGCGGTCGCCGACATAAACGCTGCTGTTAAGTTAAGCGTCGAAATCGGCGCCATAGGAGCACAGCTTCTCGGAGGCCCGGAGGGTATTATCAATCTTTGTAGGTTGGCGGAAGCGGATACCGTGGTCAATGCCCTAGTCGGGTCGGTTGGTCTCAAACCAACTCTGGCCACCCTGGAGGAGGGGAAGAATCTTCTTCTTTCCAATAAAGAAAGCCTTGTTGTTGGGGGAGAGATTGTCACCAAATTGGCCAAAGAAAAGAAAGTTATGATCACCCCCATCGACAGCGAACACAGCGCCATCTTCCAATGCCTCCGTGGCGAAAAAAAGTCTCAGGTGAAAAAGATAATAATTACCGGCTCGGGCGGACCATTCAGGGGAAGAAAGAAAAAAGATTTGAAGAATGTGACGGTCAAAGAAGCCCTGGCCCATCCGCGCTGGAAAATGGGAACGAAAATAACCATAGATTCGGCTACTCTGATGAACAAGGGCCTGGAGGTCATCGAGGCCCACTTTCTCTTCGACGTAGATTATGATTCAATTAAAGTAGTGATTCATCCTCAGAGTATCGTTCACTCTCTGGTGGAATTTGTAGACGGAAGTGTTCTCGCTCAGCTCGGCCCAACGGATATGAGACTTCCCATTCAATATGCCCTTACCTATCCTGAGAGAGTTCCTTCACCGGTGACCGCCATCGATCTGGTCGAACTGGGCGAGCTCGATTTTGAAGAACCCGACCTTGAGACTTTTCCTTGTCTGAAGCTCTCCTACGAGGCGGGGAAAGCAGGTAAGACGTATCCCGCAGTGTTGAACGTGGCAAACGAAGAGGCGGTAGAGGCTTTTTTAGCCGAACGAATCGGATTTCTTGATATTTCGGAGATAGTCTACAAAGCTCTTGAGAGACACAAGGGTTTTGAGCCCGATTTGAGAATCCTGGAAGAAGCTCAGATGTGGGCTCGGGAGAAAGCACAGGAAGAGATCGAGAGGATTGAGAACAAAAGATGATTTATATTCTAATTGCCATAATCGCCGCTGGCGTCCTCGTTCTGGTGCACGAATTTGGTCACTTCGCTCTGGCCAAGTTGTTCGGGATGCCCGTGGAGATATTTTCTATTGGCTACGGACGCCCCATTATAAAATTTAAGCGAGGAGAAACCGTCTACGGGATCGGAGCTTTTCCCTTAGGGGGGTACGTCAAAATAATAGGTTTGGATCCCAGGGAGAGAGAACTCCTGCCTGAAGACAAGAAATCCTCCTTCAAACTCCAGCCTTACTGGAAGAGGGCGCTGGTAGTCAGTGGTGGACCGATAGCCAATATCCTACTGGCCGCCTTTCTTTTCGCTGCTATCTTTATGATCGGGGTTCCCACCCCCACTACCACGATTGAGAAGGTGCTTCCCAACTCACCTGCCAAGGAAGCGGGATTTAGAGCGGGCGACAAAATCATCGCTGTCGAGAAAAAAACCGTCTCTAACTGGAAAGAGGTTGTTACAACCATCCGCCGTACCGAAAAAAAGGAGCTGGAATTCCAGGTTTTGAGAAAGAGCCAAAAAATGACTCTGCGCGCCGCCCTCGCCAAGCGGGAAGGCGTCAATTTTATCGGAGTTGTCGCCAGGACTTCGAGAGAGGTAAGTCGCCTCGGTCTGCTAAAGAGTCTGTATCAAGGGCTGATATGGGCCGGTCTAATGACTGCCGGGGTTGTCCAGGCGTTCTATCTGCTCATCATCGGCAAACTCCCTTTTCGCCCAGTTAGTCCCATCGGAATCGTTCAGATAACCTCCCAGGCTGCGGCCCAGGGCATCAACACCTTTCTGGAATTCCTCGCCTTCATTACCATTGTTTTGGGCATTACTAACTTTCTTCCTATATTTCCCCTGGACGGTGGCAGAGTAGTCATGTGGACCGTGGAAAAAATAAAGGGATCGCCGCTGAAGACCCAAACGGTTGTAATCGTGCAGGTAATTGGGATAGGATTATTAGTAGTACTGCTAACAAGTGCTGTCTATCTGGATATATTCAGACCTCTCCCCACTCCATTTAAATAAGAGAGAGCAGTTAGCAGTAGCCGAGGCACCTTGCCTCGGAATTAAGAAAGAGCAGGGATGAGACGGAAATCTCGACAGATAAAAATAGGCAGTGTAACCATCGGAGGGGACGCACCCATCCGTATTCAGTCTATGACCAACACAGAGACGTCGGATGTGGACGCTACCGTGGCTCAGATCGAGAGGATGACCGAAGCCGGATGCGAGCTGATCCGGGTTTCCGTTCCGGATTCCAACTCAGCCCAGGCCATTAAAGATATAAAGAAAAGAATCTCTATCCCTCTCATTGCCGATATACATTTCAATTGGAGGATGGCCCTGGAAGCGATTGATCAAGGTGCCGACGCCATTAGAATCAATCCAGGAAACATAGGCGAAAAGGACATTGAAAAAATCGTTATCAGGGCCAAAGAAGCCGGAGTACCCGTGAGAATCGGCGTGAATGGGGGATCGCTCAAAAAGAAGTTTCTTAAGAAATATGGCCATCCGATACCAGAGGCACTGGTAGAGAGTGCTCTGGAGACGGTTTCCCTGTTTGAAAAGCTCGACTTCTACCAGACCAAGATATCGGTTAAAACCTCCTCCGTTCCCACCACCATCGAGGCTTATCGATTAATCGCTAAGGAGGTAGACTATCCTCTTCACGTTGGAGTGAGCGAGGCGGGCCCACTCTACAGCGGGATGGTAAAGTCTTCGGTGGGGATTGGCACTCTGCTCTCCGAGGGAATCGGAGATACTATTAGAGTGTCTTTAACGGCTGATCCGGTGGAGGAGGTCAGGGTCGCCCGCGAGATTCTCAAGTCCCTCGGACTCAAGAAGGGGATAGAGATTATCTCCTGCCCAACCTGTGCCAGATGCCAGGTCGACCTGATCAGTCTGGTAGGCGAGGTGGAGAAGCTCTTGTCCACTTATAATGGGACTCCGATCAAAATAGCACTTATGGGCTGCGTGGTGAACGGTCCCGGAGAGGCGGCGGAGGCCGATGTAGGAATCGCGGCCGGAAGTGGCGCCGGCATTCTCTTCAAAAAAGGAAAGATCCTAAGGCGACTGGAAGAGAAAGATTACGTTAGGGTACTGATGAGCGAGATCGAGAAGCTGGCAACGGGGCGTTAGGATGGGTGAAGCCATAAACGAATTGGAAAAAGAAATCATTCCGGCCATGCCGGAGAAGCTGGCCAAGAAAAGCCGGAACATGTCTCGCTGGTACACAGAAGTCATCCGTCTGGCCAAGCTGGCCGACTATGCGCCGATAAAGGGTTGTATGGTCATCATGCCCTACGGCTTCGCTCTATGGGAAAATATAAGGGATGAGCTCGACCGACGCATCAAAGAGACCGGACACGCCAATGCCTATTTTCCTCTGCTTATTCCCGAAAGTTTCTTGGCCAAGGAAGCCGAGCACGTCAAAGGTTTCGCTCCGGAAGTCGCCTGGGTGACCCAGGGAGGAAATAACAAGCTGGAAGAGAGGTTGGCCATCCGGCCTACGTCAGAGGCGATAATCTGTTATATGTATTCAAAATGGATCAGATCGTGGCGGGATCTGCCGGTCAAGATTAACCAGTGGGCAAACATCCTTCGTTGGGAGATGGTAACCAGGCTCTTTTTAAGAACAACCGAGTTTCTCTGGCAAGAGGGGCACACCGCCCATGCCACCGAGGAAGAAGCCGAAGAGGAAGCCCGACGCATGCTGGAAGTCTATCGGGAGTTTATGCAGAACGTGCTGGCCATGCCGGTTATAGTGGGAAGAAAATCCGAATCAGAGAAGTTCGCCGGTGCTCAGAGAACCTACACCCTTGAGGCGTTGATGAGCGACGGAAAGGCCCTTCAAACCGGAACTTCCCACAATCTCGGCCAGCATTTTTCCAAGGCCTTTGACATCAAGTTTCTCGACCGCGACGGTAAGGAGAAGTATGTCTGGCAATCCTCCTGGGGTGTCTCAACCAGGCTCATCGGAAGTATCGTCATGATGCACGGAGACGATGGCGGATTGATACTTCCTCCACGAATAGCGCCGACACAGATCGTTATTGTGCCCATATGGAATGAGCAAACTCAGAGCCTGGTCAGAGCGAGGGCGGAAAGGATTGCCGATCATCTCAAGAAGAAATTTCGAGTTGAAGCCGACCTCAGAGACGAGTACCGGCCGGGGTGGAAATTCAACGAGCACGAGATGCGGGGAGTGCCGATCCGTCTGGAGATCGGACCAAAGGACATCGAAAACAAGCAGGCGATTCTTGTCCGAAGAGACCGCCCAGGGAAATTCCCAGTTCCTGAATCTAAGCTGGGGGTTGAGGTTGAAGAAATACTATCTCATATTCAAAAAGAAATCTACGAAAGAGCCTTGAAGTTCAGACGTGAAAACACTCACAACGCTAAGAACCTGTCTGAACTGAAGGAGATAATCGATACAAAACGCGGATTTGTTGTCTCTTTCTGGTGCGGAGATGCGGAACACGAAGCGAAAGTAAAAGAGGAGACCAAGGCGACCATCCGCTGCATACCGTTCGAAGAAGAGCAAGAGAAAGGAAAGTGTCTGATTTGTGGAAAACCAGGGATGAAAGTTTATTTTGCTCAGGCCTATTAATAAAAATCAAATATCAAAAACATAAACCAAAAACCAAAGACGTGGATGTCCAAAAATGAAAATTGCGGCAATAATTCCGGCTTATAACGAGGAAGGCCGAATATCGACGGTTTTAGATGCAGCAACCCAGAGTGACCGGGTAGACGAGGTCATTGTGGTCGACGACGGTTCCAGTGACAGAACGGCTGAAGTCGCGTCTACACACAATGGCGTGCGCGTGGTAAGACACCAAACGAATAAAGGTAAAGGAGCGGCTCTTAAGACAGGCCTTGACACAACTGATGCCGACATTCTTCTGTTCATCGATGCCGATCTGGTTGGCCTCAAACCAGGTCACGTCGATGAGCTTGTCCAACCACTGATCGAGGATGAAGATTTGGCCATGACGACGAGCCGCTTTGCCGGAGGACGGCCGGCCACAAATATATCCCAGCGCCTTGCCCCCATCCTTAACAGCCAGCGAGCGCTCCGACGCTCTTTCCTGGAAACCGTTCCCGATTTTTCCCGCTCCGGCTTTGGCGTTGAGACCATCATCACAAAACACGCCAGAAAATCTAAAGCTAAAGTGAAGGAAATTCTCCTCGAAGGAGTGAGTCAGGTTTTGAAAGAAGAGAAACTCGGCCTGGTTCGAGGAGCCCGCGACCGCCTCAGAATGTACAAAGACATCATCAAACACCTCTAAATGAAAGCCAGAAACTTAGAATTGAAAACAAGAACCTAAGAACCACGAACTAATTCCTCCCCCTAGAGGGGGAGGATAGAGGTGGGGGTGATCCTGGTTATTCTTATGACACCCTCCCCTAGCCCCTCCCCTCAA
>JBAQMN010000039.1:0-5202 GCA_049302895.1 Actinomycetota bacterium
GCCTTGACTCTATCTAGAATATCTTTGATCTCAAACTCTAGAAGCGACATGTCGTACTTCTTAATCTTGACCTTAGAGATTAAACAATTGAATCGGGATAACTCAATCCCAATTGATGGCATCCCTAAGATATTGGTTTCAACAAGGGTTGTTCCTGAGCCAACAAGGGGATCAAGAATAATATCGCCAGGTTTAAAACACTTTTTAAGAAAAACCTCAACCAATTGAGGGATAAATTTGCCAAGATAAGGGTGGAGCCGGTGAACATGTTTTGTTCTTTTATATTCCGGTATGTCTGCGAAGGTCAAATCATTACCTAAGATGCGTAAGTTCTTTTCGGCATCGGTTAGCTTGCTCACCAATTCCCGGTCGATAAAGGGACTTGGCTTGTCTTTTGACTTCGTGATAGATATTGATGTTTGAGTCATCTTGGCTCCAATCCAATATGTTGTTAATCTATCAGCTTAAGATACTAGATATTGAGAATATAGCACTATGATAATCAAACCGCAATATTTTCTTCCAAAAATATTTTACCACTAATGGCAAACTTTCGGCTCAATCATAACAAACAAATGTTCGCCTTGCAAGAAAATTTTTCAAGGATTCTAATTTCCAGCTTGGTAGTTCGAGTCCCGCCCTTGGAAAAACAAAAGCTCTCGCTCGACCCACTGCTCAGACGTCGTGGATCAACCGAGAGCTTGGCTCCCCGGGCAGGACTCGAACCTGCAACACCTCGGTTACAGTGATCCCAAAATTTCTTTTGGGGCTGGACTATCTCATCATCCGCTATGGGATGTCGGGCGCTCTTAGAGCCTTATTGGTAGGGGTCCTCAGCCCTTAGTCTCTGCACGTTCCTGCTTACCACGCACCCCTTTCAGCAGGCTTCGCTCAGGGTCACCAGGTCTTTAGCTGTACTTAAGACTTAAGGCTTCCCTGAATTCACCCGATTTTCCATCCTGACTCTCATCAGGACGCTGCGATTTGGTATGAACCTCACGGTGGCAATTTGCACAAAAGAGCACGCACTTTTCTAACGTCGCTTCTTTACTGCTTCTACAAGATATTCGCGACGATCACTGTACTTGCGCTTTTCAGCCGTTCGGTTCACGCCTCCTTTCACAGCCGAGTGCTCTACCATTGAGCTACCGGGGAGCACCATAAAAATCATAACAGAATCTTACAGAGCGAGAAAGCCCTGCCTGCTATCTTTATTAAGTTATTCGAGGTAGTCGCGGAATTTTTGGCTTCTCAGGGGATGACGAAGCTTTGCGAGGGTCTTGGATTCGATCTGACGGATTCTTTCTCGGGTCACACCGAATTCGCGGCCGACCTCCTCCAGAGTGCGGGGATGGCCATCCAGCAACCCGAACCTGTACTCGATAACTTTTCTCTCGCGATCGTTAAGGGTTCCGAGAACGCCGCGCAGTTGCGATTGAAGAAGAGCGAAAGAGGCTGCATCTATCGGAACAATAGCCTCCTTGTCCTCGATAAAGTCTCCCAGATGACTGTCCTCCTCCTCCCCTATGGGTGTCTCGAGAGAAACCGGCTCCTGGGATACTTTGAGAACCTCTTGCACCTTCTCAGCCGGCAAATCCATCACCTTGGCCAGCTCCTCGGGGGTAGGCTCTCTTCCCAGCTCCTGCAGAAGCTGTCTCTGAGCCCGGCTGAGTTTGTTTATTGTCTCCACCATATGGACGGGAATGCGAATGGTTCGGGCCTGATCGGCGATGGCCCGGGTGATCGCCTGTCTGATCCACCAGGTCGCATAGGTAGAAAACTTGTAGCCCCGGCGGTAATCGAACTTTTCAGCCGCTCTGATCAGGCCCAAGTTTCCCTCCTGAATTAGATCCAGAAAGAGCATCCCACGGCCGACGTAACGTTTGGCGATGGACACGACTAATCTGAGATTAGCCTCCACTAACTTTTGTTTAGCTCTCATGTCCCCCTGCTCGATACGCTTGGCAAGCTCAACTTCCTGGGCAGCGGTAAGCAAAGAAACTTTACCGATTTCCTTAAGATACATCTTGACGGGATCGCCAGCAGGGATTTTGAGCGCTGTTTCCTCCTCGGGCGTCAGCTCTTCCCTGCCAACCGTCCGTCTTGCAGTTAGCTTCTCAGTTTCCGCTGCCTCTAATTCTTCAGACTTCTCACCGGGAACTTCTTCGAGGTCTTCTTCAAGTTCTCCGAACACCTCCCTCCTGGACAGAGCCTCTTCTTCATCTTCGTATATTTCAATGCCCAGATCTGTCAAGGTTGAGTATATCCTCTCTATCTGGTCGGGGGACAATTCTACATCCTGCAGAGCGTCGGCAATCTTGTCAGGGGTAAGAAATCCCTTCTCTCTTCCGTGGGCCACCAACTCTCTAACTTGAGACAGCTTAATCTCCTGTTCCTCTTTTTCGACTTTCTTTGAATCTCCGCCTGCTTGAGCCACAGGCTTAACGTCCTTCTCGTCTTTCACTTAGTAAAAGCTCCCTCCTCGACGCTTCTAAACCAAGCAGTTTCTCAAATAGGCTATCGTATTTTTCCGGCTCTTTCTGTGGATTAATCTTTCTTAGCTCCTCTTTAATATTATTTATTCGCCGTCTTATCTCAAATTCCTTTATTCTGTCCAAAATCTCGTGGGCATATTTCTCCTTTTCTACGGAAACCAGCGGGTTGATTGATAATTCGATAGCGGCCCGCTTGACCTCTTCATTTCCTATGCTCTCCGGTAACTTCTTTGAGTCGATTTTTCCCTCCCTATCGAACTCATCCTTCAGGGTTAGAAACAGATTCTTATAAATAGGGCTCGTGAAGTGCTCACCCGTGAGCTTCCCCAAGAAGTTTTCGGAGAATTCGCCAAACTGCAGTATCACCTGTAAGACCTCTCTCTCAACGCGCTCACCAGGATCTTTCCGGGAAGAAACAGAACTTTCAACCGCCCCTTTTCCACGAGACTCGAATCCCCGTTGCCCCAGTCTACCACGGGCCTGAGCCTTTCGATTGAATTCGGCCATAAGCGATTCGTAGGAGACGGCCAGTTTCTCTGCGGAAGTTTTAAGATACGCCTCCTGGGCCACGGGACTGGGAAGCCGAGCGATGATATCGACGATCTGCGAGGCGGCTCTCTGTCTCTCGGAAATAATAGAGAGATTGTGCGAAGCAAGCACCGACGAGATGCAGAAATCAACCAGGGGAGAAGCTCCGCTGACAAGTTTTTCGAAATCCGCCTGCCCCTGCTTTGACACGAAATCGGCCGGGTCACTTCCTTTAGGTAGCACGGCAACCATCATATCCAGCTCTTTCTTCTCAACCAGATCAAGAATGGTCCTGTATTCCGAAGAAAGATAGAATTCGGGAACAAAAGCTAAGCCCCTCTCGGCAGCCATCTTCCCCGCCACATCAGCATCGAAGACAAGGGTCACCCTCCTGGCAAAACGCGAGATGAGACGCAGATGCTCCGCGGTCAGAGCTGTTCCCAGAGTGGCCACGGCGTTTCTTATCCCGTGCTGATGAAGAGAGATGACATCGGTGTATCCCTCAACAATAATGGCCTCTTCCTTTATGGTTACCTCACTCCTTGCCCAGTTCAAAGCGTATAATACACGACTTTTATGGTAAATGGGAGTTTCGGGAGAGTTCATGTACTTTGGCATCTCCTCCCCCAAGACTCGCCCCCCAAAACCGATTGCTCTTCCCTGAATATCGAGAATGGGAAAGATAATCCTTCCTCTGAACCGGTCAAAGACCCTTCCAGACTCCTGCTGGGATTTGATGACCAGCCCAGCCGCGAGAAGCTCTTCCTTCTTATACCCGTTCTTCAGAGCGTAGGTTAAGAGAGCATCCCACTTATCGGGAGCATATCCGAGCATAAACGTTTTAATCGTTTCCGGCGTATAACCTCGATTGCTTAAATAAGTTAGAGCCTTCTTCCCCTCCGGCGCCTGTAGAATTTGCTGATAGAACCGTTGCGTCAGCAGATTCAGATTATAAAGCCGGGCTTGTTTGGAAAGCAGAGCTTTCTTCTCCGCCGAGGTCTCCTCAAACTTAAGAGAATACCCAACCCGTCCGGCCAGCGTTCTTACGGCTTCCGGAAACTCGAGATTCTCCATTTTCATCAGAAAGGTGTAAGCATTGCCGCCCTCACCGCAGGCAAAACAATGGTAGAGTTGCTTATCGGGATCGACGAAAAAGGAAGGAGTCTTCTCCTGATGAAATGGGCAAAGGCCTTTGAACAGGCGCCCAGCCTTTTTGAGCTGAACGTGCTGGGAGATGATCTCTACCAGGTCGGCACGTTCCCTTACCGCCTCTATGTCTTCGTCCCGGATCAGTCCCATACCGACTCCCTACTCCTTACGAACTTTTATTAGTTCTTAGTTGTACAACTACGAACTACGAACTACGAACTACGAACTACGAACTATTGGTTAGGCTTCCCATGACCTGGGCAGAAACAGTCTCTCGTATTCTTTTAAAGCAAACCGATCCGTCATTCCAGCGATGTAATCGATCACCCGAACCGAGCGAACCTCTTCACGAGCCCGGTACTCCGGGGGCAGCTCTTCCGGATGCTCCAGATAGTGCGTGTACAAAGTCGTCAGAAGCTTGATCGCCTTGGCTTCCTCTTTTTTTGCCTTTGAACCGACATAGACGCGCTCGAAAAGAAAGGCTTTTAGTTCCTCCATCGCCTCATAAACTCGTGGGCTCATTCGAATGTCATTCTTCTCCCAGCTATTTTCGATAACGTCTATAACCATTGTGTTTATTCGCCCACCCCCTGTCTCCCCTAAAATACTGAGAGGTCCTTTCGGCAAGTCCTCCGGTCTTAAAATCTTCGCCCTGATAGCGTCGTCGATGTCGTGGTTTATGTAGGCGATGCGGTCGGCCAGGCGGACGATCCTGCCCTCGAGAGTCTCAGGCATTTCCTCCTCCACATGCTTGAGAATGCCGTCCCTAACCTCCCAGGTCAGATTGAGACCATTGCCGTCTCGCTCCAGAACATCGGCTACTCGCAGACTCTGCTCGTTGTGCTTGAAAGGCTTATGAACCAGCGGAGGCGTTAGCGCATCCTCACCTGTATGCCCAAAGGGGGTGTGTCCCAGATCGTGGCCGAGGGCGATTGCCTCCGTCAGATCCTCATTCAAGGAGAGCGCGCGAGCGATAGTCCTTGCCACCTGCGAGACTTCTAATGTGTGAGTCAAGCGAGTTCTGTAATGA
>JBAQMN010000040.1:0-2529 GCA_049302895.1 Actinomycetota bacterium
ACCAAGACGAATCGATTGAGGTATCATAGTAATCCAATTTTAACATTCTTTGATAAGCAAGACCACTCGGGCATTCGGTCAAGCTCCTCTCGCTGACCTGGCCTTTGCTCCGCACTTTCCTCAGGTCAACCATCGTAGCGGGGGCAAGGTGCCCCCGCCTACCATGTTTCGGTGGCGGGGCAAGGTGCCTTACCCTACCTGAAATGGTAGCCGAGGCACCTTGCCTCGGCCCCGGTAGTCTAGCAATTTTCGCTTTTTTGGAATACCCTCGCTCTTGGATATCTTTATTAGAGCCAGTGGGTTTTGAGCCAGTTGAGGATTTTGTCTGCGGCCTGAGCAGGGGTTTCTTTGTCCGATTCCGTTGTTACTTCGGGGGTTAGGGGTTCTTCATACAGCGAGCCCAGACCGGGCACGGTGGGAGCCTTTCCTTCCACCGCTTTCCTGTAGATTCCTTTGGGGTCTCTTTTCACGCAAACTTCAGGAGGGCATTTCACGTAGACTTCGGCAAATTGTTCAATCTGAGAGCGAGCAGAGTCACGGTATCTTCGCTTGTTTCCGGTGGCATCAAATATCACATTTACGCCGTTGTCCGTGAGCATCTTTCCCAGATAGATCACAATCTCATAGAACCAGCCCCGCTCCTCCTCCGAATAGGTTGGCCTGGGGGTCAAAATCTTTCTGAGCTCGTCAGACTCGAGAACTTGGACTTGGTAACCTTTGGCGCTTAGCCTTGTAACCAGCTCCTTAGTGACGGCAGACTTTCCGCTGGCCGGCGTTCCAGTTATCCAGATAGCAAAGCCTTGTTTCATCGTCCTCCATGAGTCGACCTAAAGGTCGACCTCTACAAGGTTTTGATGACCTAAAGGTCGACCTCTACAAGGTTTTGATGACCTAAAGGTCGACCTCTACAAGGTTTTGATGTAGAGGCGGACCTTCAGGTCCGCTGATTAGCAGCGGACAGCAAATATGAATTAATTTCATTAAAATCAAATTTCTCAAGTTTTAATACGTTTTCTATAAAGTTAAATACCTTGTTTCGCACACTTGCTTCCAGGTTGGGATACCAGAGTGGGCTCGCGATGACGAGGCCGCGCCAGATGTAAAATGGTTGCACGACCTCAAGTAATCCCTTGTCGTCAGTTTTCTCCAGATAATTTTTGATAAAAGCAAGATATAGCTCTTCAAAGGGTCCTTTCAATTCTCCGTATTTCTGCAGGGAGTAAAAGATGTAGTTGATGCTCATGGCGGTGACGTCGTCGGCTGGCTCGCCGAACTCGCCCCGGCTTCTGTCCAGAACCCAGAAACCGGAACCCTCTTCGTCCTTAAACAGGATGTTCCAGGGGTGATAGTCTCCGTGAATTTGGGAAAGGCGGTGTTCCTTCCCTCTCAGCTTCCAGCGCCAGGCCAGGCAGGCTTCCTCGATTCTTTGTAGCGTTCCTTGAGGCAGGAATTGCCAATCAGCCGGATAGCTGTCGATCAGACCCATGATCCCCTCGCCGTGACCAACCAGATCACGGATTCGGCGGATATAGAGGCCAGGGATGTCCTTCTTGGTGGCATGTATTCTGACCAGATAGTCGCTGAGAGCGATGGCGCGCTTTGTATCGTGCGGAGCAAGTTTTCCGTCTTCTTTTATTCGTTCGAGATCGCGAAAGTACTCTGTCCCCTCCACATATTTGTCAAGAACAAAGAACTCTTCCGCATCGCCAACGGATACAAGTTCGCCCCTTTTTGTTAAGGCACCGGCGTCGAGGGAAGCCACGTGTTCAGGCAACCGGTTGAAAGTCTCGTGGGCAAGGATTAGAACGCCGGCCCGATCCGACAAGAAATCGTGCCCGAACCCCCCAGCCTTCACTGTTTCAAAGACGGCTCTCGCGCGCGTACCGTCGACTTCGTACTCGATGAGAACAGGCTCGCCATAGCCACAACCTTTAAGCTCATCCTTCTTCCCCGTAGGAGGAAGCCCCCCTACTGAAATCAACCTGACATCTTTCCCGTATAACTTGTTTAGATACCTCTGAACTGCCTCAATCCTTAACTCAGCCACATTCCCTCCTTTTCCAACAAACATATTATATGATATTCAGCGTAGCAAGTCTGTTATTAAGTCTACGACTGGTAGGAAAAAACGTATCCAGGCTGCCTTAAGAGCGCGGGTATTCGGTCAAAGCGCCCGCCAAGGGCGGACAGAGACGTCCGCCCCTACGAGGAACTACGATAACCCGTAGGCGCGATTTCAATCGCGCAACTGTTCATGGTTTTGTAGGGGCCGACCTCTGTGTCGGCCCGACGAGGAGGCCATATGGCGGCCCGCTTGGCAAAACTTTTTTCCCTCGAGAATCTGACCAGAAGCGGCTTTAAGATCCTTCTTATTCTCGTAGGCTCCTTCATTTTTTACGAGACAGGTAAGTGGATTATAAGCAGGCTTCTCAGATTGACAGTGCCGGCTAAACGCATTCGCACGCTGGCTATTCTTCTTCAGAATCTCCTCAAGTATTTTATCTTCTTCATTGCCATAGCGATGGTTTT
>JBAQMN010000041.1:0-1544 GCA_049302895.1 Actinomycetota bacterium
ACGCAAAAGCGAGGAGGCCGAGGATGTTTGCCCAGGGAATCTGGCCTTTGAGGAGAACTTTAGTAGCATCAGCATAGTAAAAAATGCTAAATTTCTGAGTCTTTTCGAAGACACCCAAAATTATAAAGATAACCGACAATCCAATAGCAGCACCAGCCGTTTTGATCTGGTCGTTGAAGATGGTGGAGAAGAAAAGAGTATAGGAGTAGACAACAAGAAGAGCTGGAAATATAGGTAAGATGGCGAGGAGAACCCTCACTATCGAGATTTGCTCCTTAATAATCAGGGTTGTTGGATAAACAAGAATGGAAGAAACCAGAACTGCCGCGAAAAGGATGCAACACAGCGTGCAGTATTTCTCTAAGATTGCTCTGGTACGACTGATCGGTTTGGAGAGTAAGAATTCAGCCGTTTTCGCCTGTATCTCCCCAGCGATTGCACCGATCCCGAGAAGAACAGCCAGGATAAAGCCCAGTTGCAGTAGATTTTTGTTAAACCATTGGGAGACAACGTAGTGCTTAAAATCGGTTAAAGCGGCGAACTGCTCTCTCGCCTGGGGTGGAAGCTTAAGGCCCGGTGGCGGCCCCTTGCTGAAGACCTGTTTGATAACGGGGAAGGAAGCGACGGAGAAGACCGCCACAACCATCAGAACCAAAAATCCGGCGACGACTTTCCACAGATTTTGCCTGAGTTCCTTCTTGATAATCAAGTTTTATGCGGCCTCCATATATTCCATAAATATATCATCTAAAGTGAAGGGCTTGCCCTTCTTCTGGAATTCCTCTTTAAGTTCAGACAGACTCTTGCTAACCAGAAGCCGGCCCTCTCTCAAGATCCCTACCGTGTCACAAACCTTTTCCACTTCAGAAAGCACATGAGAGGACAAAAAGACTGTTCTGTCTCGTTCTTTTTGTTGTTTAATCATATCCAGTACTTCGTTTCGAACAATGGGGTCAAGCCCCACAGTAGGCTCGTCCAGAACCAGCAGTTCAGGATCATGCATCAGTGCCTGCATTAGGTAGAGTTTTTGCTTCATTCCTTTAGAAAAAGTCCGAATTTTTCGGTCCATTGGTAGATCGAACTCTTCTGCTAAGGCTTTCTTTCGCGCAGAATCTTTGACGTCGTAGAAACCCTGAACAAAGTCCAGCAGACTATGAGGAGTCATCCACTCGTACATGTTGGCTTCCTCACTCACATATCCGATTTTTTTCCTAATAGCAACTGAGTCTTTGCTGATGTCTAAGCCAAAAACAGAGGCAGAACCGGAGGTCGGTCTGACAAGACCAAGCAGCATCTTTATAGTGGTGGTTTTCCCGGCTCCATTTGGTCCCAAAAAGCCAAAAATCTCGCCCTGCCTAACTGCCAGGTCGAGATTTCGGACTGCTCTGATCTCTCCGTAATTTTTTGCCAACCCATTGGTTTCAATTATCGCGTCATTCATAACGGCCGAATATCCTCATGTGGTAGAGGATGTGGCCGTATATGCCCCGGATCGCTTCGTCGCCCAGAGGGCCCCGATTTACCTCCAATACCTTCTCGATTAT
>JBAQMN010000042.1:0-2685 GCA_049302895.1 Actinomycetota bacterium
ATTTAGAGATTCAAATATGCGTGCGAATAAAATTCGCACTCACAATTTCTCATGTTGCAGGGCCAGAAAGCCTTGCCTGTCCAATTCTTGTGCGCGATTGAAATCGCGCCTACGACTTTACTTGTAACTCTTGTTACTTGAACTTTGGGGGGAAAATTCCCCTCACCCATTTTTGCAGCCCTTCGACGGAGTTTATCCCGAGCCCTGTCGAGGGACTCAAGACTACCTTTTCGAGTGCTGCTTGCCTGTTCGTGAACAGGCATTCTAAGCGCGCCATAAGTCAGCAGGTCCATTTGTCACACTTCATTACACAATGTAACAAATGTTACCACTAATTTAGTATAACTTTAATGTCTTTGTCAATAGTTTCTTCAAAACTTTTTCAAAAATTATGGAAAATGGCAGGTCGGGAGGGGAAAATTTTTTGCTATCTTCGGTAGGATTATGGGTAATTGTGAAATATTTTAGCATATTTGCCTTTGTACAGACTCACGTGAGGTAGAATGGGAGATTGCCACGCTCGCCTTCGGCTCACTCGCAATGACAGGAAGGCGGGCAGAGTCGACCTAAAGGTCGACCTCTACAAAAAATCATCGTAGAGTCGACCTGAAGGTCGACCTCTACAGGGTTTTGTAGAGGCGGACCTTTAGGTCCGCACAACGACAGGAGGGCGGGCAGAGTCGACCTAAAGGTCGACCTCTACGCTGCTTCTGTAGAGGCGGACCTTTAGGTCCGCTATTTGACGCGGTAATGTTCCATAAACAGAGGGTGGTCCATGCTCTCCACATTTAGCTTTTGAGCGGTCGTATGGACCTCTGCTCCCTCGGAGAAAAGGCGAGGTTTGATAAGTCCCCGCTGGGCGCCGACGAACAATGTAGCCGTCTCCTCGCTTACCCCGTTTGTATTCTCGAAATTCTTGACCTGAGCCTGGTCGACCTTAATCGGCTTTATCAGCCGCTCGATTTCCAGATCAAACTCCTTATAACCTCTGAGTGCTTCGTAAGTATCTTGAGACACGAAAACCTTTTTCAATTTGTCCTTCGCCTTGTTCAACTGATTCTTCTCGATAACCTTGGTGATGAAATCCTGCGACGCCAGGTGCCTCCTCCGTCTGATTGCCCGCCACAGCGCGTACAGGATGAAAGGTAACAAGAAGACGATTATTGGAATAGCCCGCCTCACCGGCGCCGGGATTGCCGCCACCGCCGGCCATCCCCAGACCTGAACCCGGTTGTTTTCCCGGTCTGTTATATATATCCTTCCGCCGGGCCCGGTTGCCAGACCATTGGGAAAAAGAAACTGACCGAAGTCAATCCCCATCCCACCTACGGTAGCCAAAGGGCTACTATTGGGTTTTCTCTTGTCAAAAATGCTCATGTCATGGCTAAGAGCATCTGAAACATAGAGATAATTTCGGTTATCAATATCAATTCCCCGAGGAAGACCACCAGTTTCGAAAGCAGCAACGAATTTCCCACTTTTGTTGAATACCTGGACACGGCGGTTGTTGCTGTCGGCCACGAAAATTCTTCCGCCGCTGTCTACAACGATTGAGTTGGGGTAGAAAAACTTCCCCGGATTCTCGCCCTTTTTGTCGGCCGTGCCGCTCTCGCCAAACTTGAGCTTCAGCTTGCCGTTAGGGCTAAAAACCAGGATCTGATGGGAGCTATAGATGTCGCTAACATAAAGATTGTTGTCCTTGTCGAAAGCAACAGCCAGAGGATCCCAGATGAAATTGGGGTCGTTATCAGCAATAAACTTAGAGATGAACTTGCCGTTCTTAGAAAAGATGAAAATCCCTTTTAGGCGTTTATCAGATAGATAAATTCTTCCTGTTTTACTAATAGCAATGTAAGTAGGTGCGACAAGAGTCTCTCCCGGCTTTACCTCATTAAATGAGTACAGATAGTTTCCCTGGGAATCAAAAACCTCCACCCGACCGGTAGCGGGCCGTGTCCCAGGAATAAAAGACGTCACATAGATCCTATTCGTCGAAGGATCAACAGCCACTCCCAAGGGTTGCCTCAAAGCCAGATTGCCAGGTCCGCCTGTTATCGCAAAAAGGAAGGTTGGTGGGGTTATTGCCTGCCCTTTGGCCTCTTCGGCCAAAGGAATAGGAGCCTCCCGAGCAAAGTAAAGGCGGAAAAAGAAAAACCCCAAGAGTAGGAGGAGAAGAATCAGTAAAGTTAATATTATTAGTTTGTTCCGACGTTTTTTAGCTAAATATGAAGGAAGAGCCATGGTCGGTCTGACCCTGGCTCCAAACTCGGGAGTTACCTGCATTTATTTCTTACCTCCACCGATTAAGCGGTCTAAAGCCTCTTTAGCCATGCGCGAATCAGGATTTATCTTAAGAGCCTCTTTGTAGGCAGCGATAGCCTTGTCCTTGTCGTTTTTCTTCTCGTAGGCTTGACCTAACCCAAAATGAGCATCGGCAAATCTGGGATCATACTTCAAAGCTTCATTAAAAGAGTTAATCGCCTCATCGATCAAACCCTTATCAAGGTAAGCCTTGCCCAGCCAACTATGAGTATCAGCGCTGCTTTTCCTGATGTCTAGCGCGCTCTTTAGATACTCGATAGCCTGATCATAATCTTTTTTCTTCCAGAAAATGAGCCCACTATAGTAATAGGCCTGCTCCAGATAGTCATTAGCCTTGGCTTGAGCGGTGTTCTTGTAGTATTT
>JBAQMN010000043.1:0-2672 GCA_049302895.1 Actinomycetota bacterium
TAAAAGTTCTCAAGCGCGGTGAGGGCGAAACCGGCCTGATCGATGTGGCAGAGCAAGCCGGTATCGAAAATCCCCTCATAGACCTGGGGGTTCTGGATCTCCCCAGTGTGAGCTGGACTTCCCAGGCTATAGAGATTGTCAAAGACGAGCTCGGCTATCCCTGCGGTTGCGCCCCTGTGAACGCCCTGTACTCCTGGAAAAAGGAAAAGAGAATTGAAGAGAGCGCCTTCAAATCTTCCGCCGCCGCAATAATTAACTTGCCCATTATCTACGGCGCAGACTTTGTCTTTTATGGCCCCATCGCCAATGCGCAGTGGGTCTACCCCGCCTGCGCAGCGGTGAATGCAATGATAGCTTACGGAGGGAGAACGGTTAAGATTAGCCCCAAGACAAAGCAGCATCCCCTCTACAGAATACTTTAAATGGCCTTCAAGATTATCTTTCTGCCATTCGGAAGAAGAATCCGTCGCGAGGGTGAGATTTCGATACTCGAACTTGCACACCTGAACAATATTGGTATCGAATCCATTTGTGGAGGAATAGGCGACTGCGGCAAGTGCAAGGTCAGAGTGAAGGGAGCTTCCGTCTCCGAACTAACCCCAGCAGAAGAGATACTACTCACGAAAGAGGAGATCATCGAGGGCTTCCGCCTCGCCTGCCAGGCTATCATCAGCGGAGACACCGAAGTGTACATCCCTCCCTCCTCCTTAACCCAGGAGCAGAAACTTCAGATCGCGGGCGAGGAGAGGCCGGTCAAGGTCGATCCCACCGTAAAGAAGTTTATCTTAGATCTTCCACCTCCAACCCTCTCTGACACCAGATCAGACCTGAGGAGGATTGAGGATACGCTACGCCAGCAATTTAATATAAACGTCACGCAGATCGATTTCAAACTTCTAAAAGGGTTGGCAAAGAATATTAGAGATAATAACTGGAAGATATGTGTGACCATGCGAGACAAGGAAATTATAGCCGTCGAGCCCCCGAAAAAAGCTGATGTGGCTCACGGTGTCGCCATAGACCTTGGGACGACCAAAATCGCTCTCTATCTTGTCGACTTGATATCAGGAGAAACTGTCGATGCTCTGGGCATTATGAATCCGCAGATGGCACATGGTGAAGATGTGATAAGTAGAATCAGATACACCGTTGAGAACAAGAAGGGCACCGACGAGCTGCAGAGCGACGCTCTAAAGACAATAAACGAATCCATCCAGAAAATGTGTGAGAAAAACGGTGTTGACCTGGAAGATGTTATGGAACTTACGCTGGTCGGAAACACTGCCATGCATCATCTCTTCTTAGGTTTACCAACCAGGCAGTTGGCTTTGATACCCTTCGTTCCTGAAACCACCGATCCACTTGCTGTAAAGGCTCACAAAATGGGTTTCGACATAAACCCTGGGGCATACGTCTATCTTCTTTCACCCATAGCAGGATTTGTCGGCTCTGACCACACCGCGATGCTTCTTTCCACGGCTATCGCCGAGAAAGAAGGAAACGTTTTGGGGATCGATATTGGAACGAACACCGAAGTTGCGCTCAAAACCAATCAGGGCATCACGTCTTGCTCAACAGCGTCAGGCCCTGCTTTCGAGGGGGCTAGAATAAAGTACGGAATGAGAGCGGCACCAGGAGCGATAGAAGCCGTGCACATCGACCACCAAACACTTGAGGTATCCTTTTCCACCATTGGTGACAAGCCTCCCGTCGGCATATGCGGCTCGGGAATCCTCGACGCCATCTCTGAGATGCTCAAGGCTGAAATCCTTAACGCGAAGGGAAAGTTTGAGAACAGAAGAGGTGTCAGAATGGGAGAAGATGGCGTGCGGGAATTCGTACTAGCCGAAATGGGCGAGGGTGGGGCAGAAGATATAGTGGTTACACAGCAAGACGTCGTGGAGATCCAGCTTGCCAAAGGCGCCATCAGAACGGGGATCGAAATTCTCCTCAAGGATGCCGGGCTCAAACCAGCCGATATCGGTGAAGTAATTATCGCTGGCGCCTTCGGAACATACATCGATGTAGCAAGCGCCCTCGCCATAGGGATGTTTCCCAGAATACCGATTGGCAGATTTCATCAGGTTGGAAACGCTGCCGGCATCGGAGTGAAGCAAGTTCTCATATCAAAGGAAGCGAGAAGCAAGGCGGAGCAACTTGCGAAAAGCGTCAAGTACCTGGAATTAACGGCCTACCCCGATTTCTCCAGGTACTTCGCCCACTCCCTCAGATTCCCAGAGACAAAATAAAGTCAAAATCTTCCAAATTGGATTGACAACAAAGAAACCTCGTGATAGATTATATACGTAATATAGTTACGTAAGGAGGCAAGAATGGCTCGATTAGTCAAAAGATTGGAGCTTCGTCTGGACGAAAAGCGCTTCGAGATACTCGAATCTGAAGCAAAGCGTACTCGCAAATCCATTGCCGAACTAATTCGGCAAGCAATTGACAGATTCTATCAACCCAAGCAGACCAGAGTGAAGCAACGCTTGAAGGCTGTGTACGATCTTGGCAAGATAGATGCTCCTGTCTCTTCCTGGGAAAAGATGGAAGAAGAAATCGCCAAGGGAATGCTCTTGTGAAGCAGGTTTTCCTCGACACCAATATTCCTATCTATGCCGCCGGCAAGGAAAGTGAGTACAAGAAAGTTTGTCTCAATGTCCTCGAGG
>JBAQMN010000044.1:0-3448 GCA_049302895.1 Actinomycetota bacterium
CCCCTAAAGTATCCTTAAATAAGAAGGCAATCAGAGGTATAATCAGAGGAAAGGAGTTCACATGGCTATGGATCCCGTTTGCCATATGGAAGTGGACGAGAACAACCCTCCAGGGGGAACATCCGAATACAAGGGGAAAACGTACTATTTCTGCAATCCCAGTTGCAAGCAAACCTTCGATCAGGATCCTGAGAAATATGCCGAGAAAGAGGAATAGCTGGTGAAATAGATGAGAAAAGTGTATATGGACTATGGTTCCGCCGCTCCCCTTGACCCCCGCGTGATCGAGGCGATGACGCCCTTCCTTACCGAACAATTGGGAAATCCGTCGTCTCTGCACTCACGAGGACACATCGCCAAGCGTGCCCTGGAGGAATCGAGAGCGGCTGTTTCCGTCCTGTTTGGAATCGAAGACCCCGCGCAGCTTATTTTCACCAGTGGGGCCTCGGAATCGAATAACCTCGCCATCCTGGGCACCGTTAACCGAAACAAGGATAAGGGAAATCACATCGTCGCCTCGGCCATCGAGCACATGTCCGTTCTAAACCCCTGCAAAGACCTGCTGAAGCACGGATTCGAGGTGTCCCTTGTTCCAGTTGACAGGGAGGGTTTTGTCGACATCGAAAGGATAAAAAACGAGATAAGAAAGGAAACTATTCTCGTGTCGATGATGTACGCCAACAGCGAGATCGGCACCATCGAACCCATTCAAGAGATAGGAAAGATCGCCAGAGAAAAGGAGATTTATTTCCACGTTGACGGCACGGCCGCCTGCGGCAAGATACCGATCGACGTGGAAAGAGACAACATCGACCTTCTGACCATCTCCTCTAACGACATGTACGGCCCTCAGGGAGTGGGAGCTCTCTATATTAGAAAAGGGGTTAGGTCACAGCCCATTGCCTTCGGAGGAGGACAGGAACGAGGACTTCGTTCGGGCACTGAAAATATCGCCGCCATCGTTGGCATGGCCGAGGCGGCCGAAATCGCCTCGACCGAGATGGAGACCGAGAGTAAACGCCTGAGTGTATTGCGGGATCAATTGATCGACGAAGTCTTGAACAGTATCGACGAGGCCTATCTGACCGGCTCACGCACCAAACGGTTGCCGAACAACGCCAGCTTCCGGTTCAGCTATATCGAGGGTGAGAGCATTATTCTCAATCTGGACATGATGGGGGTATCCGCGGCATCTGGATCCGCCTGTACCTCAAAGACGCTTGAGCCATCACATGTGCTGATAGCTCTGGGGCTTCGGCACGAGGAGGCGCACGGATCGCTCCTTTTCACCCTGGGGAAAGAAAACATGAGTGAGGACGTTGACTACGTTTTAGAGATTCTGCCTGGTATCATCAGCAAACTAAGAGCGATGTCTCCCCTCGCCCCCAGAAAGGAGTAGCTGAAAAATCATGGAGATGTTTGAATACACCGAAAAGGTCATGGAGCACTTCAGGAATCCCCACAACGTGGGAGAAATAAAGGACCCCGACGGAGTAGGAAAAGTGGGCAATCCTATCTGCGGTGACCTGATGGAAATCCAGATAAAGGTGCAAGACAATCGGTTGGCGGACGTAAAGTTCCGTACCTTCGGTTGTGGCGCGGCCGTGGCCACCAGCAGCATGGTCACAGAGATGGCCAGAGGAAAGAGTCTGGAAGAAGCTCTTAAGATCACTCGGGCCGACGTGGCTGAGGAGTTAGGAGGCCTACCCCCCATCAAGATGCACTGTTCCAACCTGGCCGCTGACGCCCTTCACGCCGCCATCCACGACTACATGACCAGGAAAGAAGAAAAAGAAAAGGCTGGCCCCGCGGAAGAAGAGTACGACTACGATGTGATCATCGTCGGCGGTGGGCCGGGCGGATTGACTACCGGGATTCAGTGCGCTTACCGGGGGCTCAAGACGGTTGTCTTTGAGGGCGAAACCTGGGGCGGTATCCTGACCCGTCTCTGCCCTGACAAGCTCATTGAGAACTATCCGGGGCTCTCCGGCAGAATCTCCTCGAAAGACCTGGTCGAGTCCTGGCTTGAAGAATTGAAAAGTGTTGGTGCGGAAATGCGTCACGAGAGGGTCGTCGATATCACCCCTGATAAAGTGGTCAAGACGACCGATGGAGAATACAAAGGTCGAGTTGTCGTACTGGCGACGGGAAGCACTCCCGCCTGGCCCGGCATTTCCGGCGAGAAGAAATTTGAGGACAAAGGGGTTCATTACTATGTCACCAATCCCGAATATTTCGTGGGAAAGCGAGTCCTCGTGGTGGGAGGGGGAAATACGGCTGTCGCCTCGGCTCTGAGCTTAGCAAATATCGCCGAGAGCATCACCGTAGCCTACCGGGGCGAATCTTTCCGTGGCTTCGAAAAAGACGTAGAAAAGATGAAGGAAATTTCCAAGATCAAAATTCTTTACTCCACCGAACTTCTCCAGATTCAAGGAACAGACCGGATCGAGAGGGTCGTTCTGAAAGACAAGACGGAAGACCGCGAGTATCAGTTGGTTGTGGATGCCATTATCTTAGCCATTGGAAGAACCCCGAACACCAAGATTTTCAAAAATCTGGGAGTCGAGCTGGATGAGCGGGGTTATGTCAAGACAGACGAGAATCAGCGAACAAACGTCGAAGGCGTCTTTGCCGTGGGAGACATCGCCTCCGACCTGGAACTGGTCATTACTGCCGTGGCCCACGGAGCGGCCGTGGCCCACCACGTGTACATCGATCTCAAAAAGCCCGCCTGGGCAAGATAATTACACATATAAATCGTTGCAAAATTCTCCACTTATGCTAATATTGGTTAAGATTGTTAGCCTGTTTGTCTTTCCGCCGAGAGGGGGTAATGTGCATGAGTGCTGAGAAGGGATCGAAAGTAAAAAACCTCGCCGTGTACTCCACACCGACCTGACCATACTGTCGACAAGCCAAGGCTTGGTTTGCAGCAAGCAACATCCCCTATCAGGATCTTGACGTGTCCACAGACCACGACGCTCTCCATGAGATGGTCGAGAAATCAGGTCAGTTAGGCGTGCCCGTCTTCGATGTGGACGGAGAAATTATCATCGGTTTCGACAAGCCCCGATTATCCGAGCTCTTAGGTATATCCTAATCCTAATTTAGCAATCCCCTACGAAACTGGGGGGATGGGCACTATGCCTGATCTAATTATCATCGGTGCTGGTCCCGCCGGCATGACTGCTGGCATCTATGCAGCTCGCAAGCAGTTGGACACCCTCGTTATCACCAAGGATGTCGGAGGACAGACCACCCTGAGCTCAGCAGTGGAAAACTACCTGGGTTACACCTATATCAGCGGTGCCGACCTGGTCCAGAAATTCGAAGAGCACCTGGAGCACTTTAATCTCAAAATCGAGTACGATAACGTATCCTCCCTTGTCAAAACAGACACTGAGTTCGAGGCAAAAACTGATGGAGGAAAAACGTACCGAGCAAAAGC
>JBAQMN010000045.1:2500-9287 GCA_049302895.1 Actinomycetota bacterium
CCCAGGGTTAGTCGGGACCTAAGCCGAGGCTGAAAAGCGTAGGCGATGGACGACCGGTTGATATTCCGGTACCGTCTGACTGCGCCCCGCCTTTGGCGGGACACTGAAGAGGTGACGCAGGAGGGTAGACCATCGCGGCGTTGGTTGTCCGCGTTTAAGCACGTAGAGGGCTCTGGTAGGCAAATCCGCCGGAGCATTAAACCTCAAGATGTGATGACGAGCCGTTTTAGGTGAAGTGGTTGAGCCCACACTGCCAAGAAAAACCTCTAAGGAGCAGTTGGACGCCCGTACTAAAACCGACACAGGTAGGCAGGTAGAGTATACCAAGGCGATCGAGAGAACCCTCGTTAAGGAACTCGGCACATTAACTCCGTAACTTCGGGAGAAGGAGTGCCTCGCTGGGTGAGAGCTTTTACAGCTTAAGCTCGGCGGGGTCGCAGAGAATAGGCCCAAGCGACTGTTTACTAAAAACACAGGTCTCTGCTAAGTCGTAAGACGAAGTATAGGGGCTGACGCCTGCCCGGTGCTGGAAGGTTACGAGGAGGTGTTATCCTGAGGCTTCGGCCGACGGAGAAGCATCAAATCTAAGCCCCAGTAAACGGCGGCCGTAACTATAACGGTCCTAAGGTTAACATCGTTAGCCTTAGTAAAATCTGGCCATATGCTGGAAAGTCTGAGTATCCCACACTACTTCCAAACATTTCAATAATTTTCAAAAATTATTGCAAATGCTTTGGAATGTTGATAGAATACAAACAAGTGTTTGGGAGTGACAATGTGATGGGTGCAGATAACCAGCAGGAAAGGCTCCGCTTTGGCGGAGAATCCTCAGAGACTATACGCCGGACTCCAGTAAAGCTGGAGAAGATATAGTCCGTACCCTGCAGCGATGTAGGGAGGTTGGCAGAAATGACCAGCCCGCCCACAAAGAGTTGTGGGTCAAAAAGTAACAGAGTAGAGCGAAATTCCTTGTCGGGTAAGTTCCGACCTGCACGAATGGCGTAACGACTTGGGCACTGTCTCAACGAGGGACTCGGCGAAATTGTACTACCCGTAAAGATGCGGGTTACCCGCAACAGGACGGAAAGACCCCGTGAACCTTTACTGTAGCTTGACATTGGATTTTGATGCGTTCTGTGTAGGATAGGTGGGAGGCTGTGAAGCTCCGACGCCAGTCGGAGTGGAGCCATCCTTGAAATACCACCCTGAGCGTATTGGAGTTCTAACCCTGTGCCGTTATCCGGTCAGGGGACAGTGTCAGGTGGGCAGTTTGACTGGGGCGGTCGCCTCCTGAAGAGTAACGGAGGCGCCCAAAGGTTCCCTCAGCACGGTTGGAAATCGTGCGCAGAGTGTAAGGGCATAAGGGAGCCTGACTGCGAGACATACTAGTCGAGCAGGGACGAAAGTCGGGCCTAGTGATCCGGCGGTAACATGTGGAAGTGCCGTCGCTCAACGGATAAAAGGTACTCCGGGGATAACAGGCTTATCTCCCCTAAGAGTTCACATCGACGGGGAGGTTTGGCACCTCGATGTCGGCTCATCGCATCCTGGGGCTGGAGCAGGTCCCAAGGGTTGGGCTGTTCGCCCATTAAAGCGGTACGCGAGCTGGGTTTAGAACGTCGTGAGACAGTTCGGTCCCTATCCGTTGCGGGCGCAGGAGACTTGAGGGGAGTTGCTCCCAGTACGAGAGGACCGGAGCGAACAGACCTCTGGTGTGCCAGTTGTTCCGCCAGGAGCACTGCTGGTTAGCTACGTCTGGATCGGATAAGCGCTGAAAGCATCTAAGTGCGAAGCCGGCCCCAAGATAAGGTCTCCCATCCGTTAAGGAGTAAGACCTCTTGTAGACCACAAGGTTGATAGGCCAGAAGTGTAAGTCCAGTAATGGATTGAGCTGACTGGTACTAATAGGTCGAGGACTTGACTTGCTTGACCGATCGCTATGCAGTTTTGAAGGTATTTTAAGTTCCCTCGTGACCATACCGGAGGGGCAACACCTCTTCCCATTCCGAACAGAGAAGTTAAGCCCTCCAGGGACGATGGTACTGCCTTGGCGACGAGGTGGGAGAGTAGTTTGTTGCGAGGGGTTTTTTTGTTTGCGAGTGCTTTTTTTGGACCGCCCTTGTGGCGGTCTTTTTTATTGACTAAAATAACTTTAACAATACTATTGGAGATACGCACATGAACAGAAAGATACTAATCCTTATTTTATGTGGAATATTGCTGGCCCTTGTTTTTGGCGGCCGTGCTCTCGGTGCGACGCTGCCGAACGACGTCGACGGGAACGGCCGCTCTGACATAATTACAATTTACAGATACGACAACGTAAATACCGGCCTGTGGACGTTTAACTCCAACGGAAGTTCCTTCTCTCCTTTCTTCGCCTGGTCAAGCGGTCCTGGAAACTGGGACTGGTCGAGGAGCAGACCCACTTTTGGTGACTTCAACGGCGACGGTAAAGGGGACGCTGCCATTCTATACGATTATGGAAACTCCAGCAGCGGCCTGTGGATCTTTCAGTCAACGGGAAGTGGTTTCAGCCTCATTCCGGCCTGGTCAAGCGGTCCCGGAAACTGGGAGTGGTGGAGATCTAAGCTTACTTCCGGAGACTTTGACGGGGATGGAAAAGCGGACCTGGCTGTTCTCTACGATTACGGAAACGCGAACACTGGAATATGGATATTTAAGTCCTCCGGGGCGAGCTTCACACCAATTCCGATGTGGTCCAGCGGCCCTGGTAACTGGGAGTGGTCAAGATCTAAGCTTACTTCGGGAGACTTTGACGGAGACGGAAAAACCGACCTGGCGGTCCTCTACGACTACGGAAACGCGAGCAGCGGGCTGTGGATTTTCAAATCAACGGGAGCAGGCCTAACCCCACTTTTCTTGTGGTCGAGCGGTCCCGGAAACTGGGATTGGGGAAGGTCCAAACTTACCTCAGGCGATTTTAATGGCGATGGCAAGACCGATTTTGCCGTGCTCTACGACTACGGAAACGCGAACACCGGCCTCTGGATCTTTCAATCAACGGGAGCCGGCTTTAACCTTTCCCCAGTCTGGTTTTCCGGCGTAGGAAACTGGGACTGGTGGCGGATAAAGATTGTTCCAGGAGATTTCAATGGGGACGGCAAGGGAGACGTCGGCGCTCTCTACGACTATGGCGGAGCCGGCACTGGCGTCTGGGTCTTCAAAGGCTCTAATTTTCCTCCGGCTCCTTTCTGGTCCAGCGGCCAGGGAAACTGGGACTGGGCTCGAACCCGCGGAGCGGGTGGAGACACTTTTATCCCCCGCACAGTGATGTCGGGCGTAAAATGGATCGATGTCAATCTCTCGGCCCAGGTTCTGACCTGTTTTGAAAATATTCTCCTCGAGCTCGACGAAGGAGTTTTTGTCTGGCAGTCACAGCCCGTCTTCTCAACTCTTGTTTCTACAGGTAAACCCGGCTATGAAACGCCCATCGGCACTTTCAGTGTCTACTGGAAAGATGCAGTGGTGGACATGAGTAGTACACCGGAGGCGGTTGAGTTTTACTACGTATCGAGCGTCCCCTGGGTTCTCTGGTTCATCGGCGGTTACTCGATTCACGGGACATACTGGCACAACGAGTTCGGCCGCGTCAGATCCCATGGATGCGTCAATGCCCCGGTGGCCGCTGCACAGTGGATATACAACTGGGCGCCTATCGGAACCCCGGTGGTTGTTCATTACTAAACAACGAGTTGCCAAAAATGATAAAATTACAGTTAAGTAGTAAAGTTAAGAATTGTTCCCGCCGAAATTATTAATATGAACACTCAAAGTTCGCCCTCTCGCAAGTGCCAATACTGCGGAAAGATCCTGGAAGAACCCACAGAACCGGTCTGTATCCTGCCCCACAAGATACGCAGTGAGAACATTTGCTATTACATCTGTCCCGATTGCCGAAGAAAATTTGTTGAGGTCAGTCGGGTTCAGAGAGGACGGATAAGACGAGAACTATTGTGAAAAACTTTTGCGATCTTAGCGCACAGAGATCCTCGCGATCAATGAAGTCAACCACTGATCTACCGATTTCGATAGGTAAGATTTTCGGAGAGTGCAGTACAATTCAACATTTTTAATAACCACAGCTGCCTGAGTTGCAAGCCTCATCAGGAAATTGAGATCATTCTGGGTAAACGGTGATTTAGTTTCCCCCCTACCGATGCTTATGGCTCCTATAATCGCATCTTGTATTGTAAGTGGTACACAAATAGCGTAAGTAAGGGTTTCTTCTGAGAGTAAAGATCTAAACTGCTCATCAGAATCATTTTTGTTCAATAGCAGGGGTCTCTTGTTCTTTACAACCCAGCCAACTATTGTCTCTCCGATTTTGAGCCATGTTTTTTTAACAGCATCTTGGTGTGGTGTATATACGGCTTTTGTGGTTAACTTCTGTGTCTGAATGTCTGAAAGCGTTATAGAACCGTAATCGACGTCAAAAACTTTGACTATATTGTCAAGAACTGCTTTGAGAAGGGTATCTAAATCAAAAGTGGAAGTCACTGCCAGCCCTGTCTCATAAAGGATAGAGAGCTCCTGGACCCTTTGCTTCAGGTTATCAGTATAGTTCTGTAAACTCTCGGTCATTTGATTAAATGAGGATGCTAGCTCGCCGATCTCGTCTTTTCTATCATATTCGGACCGAGGCGTGAGATCTCCATCGGTAACTTTCTTGGTCATCGCACTCAAGTTCTTGAGTGGATTTGAAAGAGTCTTCGCTACTACATAGCCGATAATTATAATCAGTGCCATTACCAAAATAGATAAAAGAATTATGCTATATGTGGCGATGTTTTGAGCTCTGACCACGTCTTTCATTGGCATAAGAGCTGAGTAAAAAGCAACCGGTTCTCCGTGAAGCTTCAGAGAGCTATGTGAAATCAGATATGGCTCACCCAGCATATCCGCGTATTCGGGGCCGGTTCCCTCCCCTTTGAGAATCTTTCTGCTTATCAGGGCAGTATAGCTGGCAGAGTGGCAGCCACTATTTTGGCAGGCGGCCTCCGGTCTCCTCTCACTGCTGGTGGCCACGAGTCCTTTTTGGGTGAAAAGAGAGATATCATGCCCACTAATTTTCTTTATATTTTCAAGAAGCTTTGGGCTCACATAATACCCGGTCATAACAAATCCGACTTTCCCACCAGCATGCTTGACGGGAGCAATTGCGCTGATAATTGTTCCTGACGATGTCTCTATTAAATCCACTATTGTCATTTCGACCTGGGCGCTCTGGAGCATCGAAAGCTTACTCAGATTAGAGGTGTCAGCATAGGGGCCATTATTGTTTAGAATCACTCTTGCCTGCTCGTCTATGATCTCAAAGAAGTCTAAGTCGAAGGTTATCATCTGGGGAATTAATTCCTGCCGAATTTGTGAGAGGTCCTTGGTCTGTAGCTGATTGGGAAGATTAGGGGTTATGCTCATCGCTTTGGCATAGTTCATAATATCTATTTCCATGTGGGCAAAGGCTGCATCAGCGTTGGCACGCCCAAGCTCGAGGTGATCCTTCGCTGATTCCTCTAAGCGTGAAGTAAGCCAGCTATTAGTTATTAGACCTCCCGACAATGAGATAATCAACGCCATAGCCACAAATGGGCCGATTATCTTGGTCGATATTCTTACATCAAGGATTCTCTTGATCAAATTGTGTCTAATCTCTCTTAACCGCAGCATAGCCATTCTTTTCCATCACTTTCCGACCCTCTTTGCCAAAGACGTAGTCGAGGAAAGCTTTCGCAATACCAGCGGGCTCTTTTTTAACCACGATTCCGAGGGGCCTCACTACCTGGTATTTCCCGCTATAGATGTTTTTTACACTGGGTGCCTTCCCGTCCACGGAGATCATATTAAGTCGCAGGGAATGTGAGATTGCATATCCCAGAGAGAGATAACCTATGGCATTGGGTGTTGTTTCTAAAGCTTTAACCATGTCAGTCTCGAAGTAGAGAAGAGTAGCGCTGGGGGTGGTTGGTATACTACCCAGCACATATTCACGGAGAATAATTTTGGCTGATTCGTCTTCTGCTCGATCTAAAACGATTATTTTTTCATCTGGCCCACCGACATCCTTCCAGTTGGTGATCTCCCCAGCGTAAATACCTTTTATCTGGTTGGTAGTAAGATTCTTTATTTTGATACTGGGGTTGGTGAAAATTGCCAGGCCATCCAGGGAAACCACATAGTATTTCAATCCAAGCTTTGCTTCTTCCGGTTTCAGCTCCCGAGAAACGAGGCCTATGTCGAGGGTACCATTATTAGCACCCGCGACGCCTGCGCCGGAGTGGGCACCAGGCAGAAAAACAATCTCAACATCGGGATGTTTGGCTCTGTAAGCCTCAGCAAGGATCTGGAAAAGGGGCAGACAGGTTCGAGAGCCTGATATTTTGATTCGTCTCGCCTCTTTGGGGAAGGCTGCGTCTCGTTCAGTGCCTGCCCGGCAACCGTTTAGTGTTAAGATTAAAAGGAGTAGTAAGGGGATCGACAGAAAAAGCCATTTTCTTCGTTTTAAACAATTCATTCTTAGCTCCTTTCCTTATGTGAACTTTGCATTTTTAAAGACTGGCTCTTAGGTTTTGGCACCGATTATTTCTCTGCTGTCTGAGCCAGGCATTAATCTCCGTTCTCAGAAAACGCCAGCGGTTGGCTACCTTGTAACCGGGTAGCCGTCCTTCATTAGCCATTCGGTAGATTGTCATCTGATGCATCCGCAAGTATTTGGCGACTTCTCCAACAGTCATTATGCTCGGACGGTGCTCCAATAGCATTTCTC
>JBAQMN010000046.1:0-5596 GCA_049302895.1 Actinomycetota bacterium
TTCGGGGCTGTTGCGGAAAAGTTCAATGCACCGCTGGCGGTCCTGATCGGAGGCAGTGTATGCGTACTTACCGGCCTGGTACTAACAATTAACCGCCATTTAATCAGACAGCCTACTTCTTAGCTCACTCTGCCTTATTCGGAATAGTCCACGCCAGCGGTTGACGTTTCCATAACTCTGACCCTTGTCACCTTTGCCTTATCACTATTGATTCTTTCGCTCAGCCGCTGGTAAATGAATCTGGCGATGTTCTCCGAACTCGGATTCTCCCGGGTGAAATAGGAGAGTTCGTTAAGGTTCTTATGATCGAGCTCCTTCAGAATCTCGTCCGTCGCCTTTTTGATATCGTGAAAGTCAATCCCCAGACCTATCTCGTTTAGTTCTTTTGCGCCTACGTAGACCCTGACCAGCCAGTTATGGCCGTGCAACTCCTCACACTTGCCCTTGTAGCCGCTGAGGCGGTGGGCCGCGGAAAACTCTCTGTCTACAAAAACCTCGTACACTCTACTTAACCCCCATTCGGCAGACCTTCTTTTGATTCGTCGGGAAGTTCGGCGGTGGACATCTCTTCCACCCTGGAGAGCTTGCTATCAAAGCGCTCCAGTTTCTTGGTCGCGTCGTCATACTTATTTTTGGCATTGGTAAGATGGCTTCCGAGAGTGTCAAAATCGTCGTTGAACCTTCTTAAATCCCCTCTGAGCTGGGTAATACTGTTCAGAACTTCCTTGGCGATTTTTTGAATATCGAGCCCGCGCAGACCGTAGACAATCGCCTGTAGATAGGCGTAAAAAGTGGCAGGCGAAACGGGGATGACGTGTCTCTCCACGGCGTAGTTAAAGATCCCCTTCTCCTCGTCCGCCGCTTTCTCGTCTTTTATGATCGCTTCATAATAGATGTTTTCGGCTGGTATATACATCAAGGCAAAGTCCAAGGTTCCCTCGATAGGCAGTATATATTTTCGAGCAATGTCGTCGATGTGTTTCTTGACATCCTTAACAAAAGCCCTCTTGAAAGCATTTGCTTCGCTTCCCTCCACTGATACCATCTTCTTGAAGTTCTCCAGAGGAAACTTGGCATCTATGGGAACCAGGCGGTCTTTAAACTTGATCACCGCATCCACTTTTTCACCGCTCTTGAATTGGTGATTGAGTTCGTATCTTCCGGCCGGAAACACATCGGCAAGCAGCTTCTCCAAAAGGTATTCGCCAAAACCGCCTCTCATCTTGGGTGCCTGCAGTATCTCTTGAAGACTTGACATGTCTTCTCCAAGGGATTGTATGTTTTTGGCAGCCTCACTAAGCTGACCCAGGCTTTGGTGGACGTCTCTGATGGTTGTGACCGTGCGACTCAGTTGGGTGTCGATTTGCCCTGTTGTCTGCCGCATCTGGGCGCACAGCTCGTTTCTAAGCGATTCGACCTGCTGGAAAAGTTGCGTGTTGCTTTGCTGCTGTTGCTTCAGCAAGAAATAAGTAGCCATTATGCCTGCGACCACGATAAGAAAAACAAAAGCGAGTACGATTATTTGCATGTTTAAATTATAAACAAACTTATGTTCGAATTCAACATATTATCCAAAAACTTCTTCAGGGGTGAGGACGAATAATGCTGAAGATCAGCGGGACGGTGAGCGCTCTGACCGAAATCTCAAACGACTCTTTGAGGAGGGCGGTCACTCGCTTTACCGAAGCCTGATCACCGGTGTGAATCTCAGCCAGAACCTCTCCCCTCTCCACACTGTCTCCCACCTTCTTGTGGAGAAGAACGCCGCAGGCTCCGCCGTCGCAAGCCCTGGCGGCCCAGCCTATCTTTTCCGCCTGGATGGACGAGACATATCCTTCCTCTTTCGCTTTGTACACCTGAACTATCTTTGCCTTCGGGAGCAGATCGGGATCCATGATCGCCTGCCTCTCTCCTCCTTGAGCCTCAACGAGCTGCTCGAACTTCATCATGGCGTCGCCTGTGTCGATGGCGGTGTACAGTGTATCCCTGGCATCTTCCTGTTTAAAGGCCCGGCCCGCCAGGATGAGCATCTGGGAACCCAGGGCGAGGCATAGTTCGGTCAGATCCTTCGGGCCCTTTCCTCGCAGAGTCTCAATGGCCTCTTTCACCTCCAGCACGTTGCCGATGGCATAGCCTAATGGTTGATCCATATTGCTGATAATAGCTATGGTCTGCCGTTCCAGAGCGCTGCCGATGGCCACCATGAGCTCGGCTAACTCCTTGGCTTCCTCGTAGGATTTCATGAAGGCTCCAGAGCCGGTTTTTACATCTAAAACTATCGCGTCGCAGCCGGCGGCGATTTTCTTGCTCATCACGCTGGAGGCGATCAGAGGAATGCTGGAGATGGTTGCCGTCCGATCCCGCAGCGCATAAATCTTTTTGTCGGCGGGAACCAGATCCTCGGTCTGGCTGGTTATGGCGACACCGATCGCATATAGCTGATCCATGAATTGTTCAATGGTGAGATCGGTCCTGAAACCGGGAATTGATTCCAGCTTATCGAGGGTGCCGCCGGTGAATCCCAGCCCTCGCCCACTCATTTTGGCCACTTTGACACCGCAGGCCGCGACCAGCGGAGCCAGAACAAGCGTTGTCTTGTCACCGACGCCTCCCGTGGAGTGCTTATCCACCTTAGGGCCGGGAATCGAGGACAAATCCAGGGTTTTACCGGAGTTGACCATGGCCCGAGTTAAGCTGAGGGTTTCCTCGAAGTCCAATCCGTTGAGGTAGGTGACGGTAAGAAAGGCCGCCATCTCGCCCGAGGAGACGCTTCCCCGCGTGTAGCCCTGCACCATGAAGTCGATCTCACTGGCATTCAAAATACGGCCGTCCCTCTTCTTGCTGATGATATCGAAGGCCCGCAATGTCCCTCCTTGATCGATAGTGGAGCCCCACGGACTTACGTCCGTGGCACCTCCACATGCTTCGTCGGGCGGAACCCTCCGAAGCATACCCTCCTTCGCCAAGGCTACGGAGGGTTACCCCCTCTCGCATTCATCCACGCACTAACGTGCGTGGCTTTCTGCGTAGGAGGGTAAAAGGCATCCTCCCCTCAACGGGGAGGAATTACTTTTTATCAAATTGTTATTTTGCTTGCAAAACTGGTACCCTCAACTGTCGCCTTAAATCCTAATAAATCGGAGATGGTTTTACCAAGGTCTGAGAAGGATTTTCTTATTCCTAAATTAACCCCTCCCTTAAGAGACCCGCCATAGATAAGAAGGGGGACATACTCACGGGAGTGATCGGTACTGGCAGTAGTAGGATCGCATCCATGGTCTGCGGTAAAGATAACCACATCACCCTCCCTCGTCAAAGCGATGATTTCCGGAATCAGATTATCAACCTCAAGTAGACCTTTAGCATATCCCTCAGTGTTGTTTCGGTGTCCCCACAGGGTGTCAAAGTCCGTCAAATCTGCAAAGATTATACCCCTTTCTATCCTTTTCATAAACTCCAAAGTTTTGTCGATGCCATCCACATTGCTTACCGTATCCACTGATTCGGCTATGCCCCGCATACTGAAGATATCACCGATTTTACCGATAGCATAGACTTTTATGCCGTTCTCTTGAGCGTAGTCCAACACAGTCTTTGAGGGTGGTGGCACACCGAAATCTCTCCTGTGAGGAGTTCGGGTAAAATTTCCGGACCGACCGATGAACGGGCGGGCAATGATTCGATCAACCTGATGGGGCCCGACAAGGATCCGCCGCGCAACTTTGCACATCTCATAGAGTTTCTCAAGGGGAATAACCTCTTCATGTGCAGCGATCTGAAAGACGCTGTCAGCGGAGGTGTAAACAATCGGGTGGCCGGTTTTGAGGTGTTCATCGCCTAACTCTTTGATAATCTCCGTGCCGGAAGCCGGCTTATTACCAAGAATCCTGCGACCGATGGCTTTCTCGAAAGCCTGGATGATTTCTGGCGGGAAGCCATTAGGGTATGTCGGAAAGGGTCTTGAGATGTGAAGGCCCATGATCTCCCAGTGGCCGATGGTCGTGTCTTTTCCCGCCGAGACCTCAGCCATCTTGCCGTAGGAGGCCAGAGGTTGTGGCACTGACGGTGTCCCTTTGATCTCGATTATGTTTCCCAGGCCGAGCCGCTGGAAGTTGGGGAGATAGAGACCACCGACCGCCCGGGCTGTGTTGGCGAGAGTGTTACTGCCCTGGTCACCGTATCTGTCGGCGCCGGGGAGTGCCCCGACGCCGACGCTGTCCATCACTATCAGAATTACGCGAGCGATTTGCATCCTTCGCTTCACTCAGGACAAGCTTCTCTTGGCGCGCGGGTGTGTTTCAAGATACACTTCGCGAAGATGATCGCGACTTATGTGCGTGTAAACCTGGGTGGTGGAGATGCTGGCGTGGCCGAGCATCTCCTGAACAGCTCTGAGATCCGCCCCACCTTTAAGAAGGTGCGTGGCGAAGCTGTGGCGCAGTGTGTGGGGAGTTACATGCTCAAGACCGGCTCGTCTGGCGTATGCCTTGAGAATCTTCCAGAACCCCTGGCGGGTCATGCCTTTGCCTCGCATGTTAAGAAACAGAGATTCATCCATTACACCCCTGGCTACCTTTGGCCTGCCAGCCTTTAGATAATCCATCGTTGCTTCCAGAGCCTTGCTCCCCACCGGAACAGCCCGCTCCTTTGAGCCTTTTCCAAAGACGCGCACGAAACCCTCCGTGAGATCCAAATCTCCCAGTCTTAGGTGAGCTATCTCCGAGATGCGCATTCCCGTGGCGTAGAGAAGCTCAAGAATGGCCCTGTCTCGCAATCCCTGGGGTGTCGGTGGAAAGGCGCTGTTTAACAGCTTGTTCACCTCATTGATTGTAATCACATTAGGCAGTTTGAACGCCTTCTTTGGAGTGGGAATATTGGAGAGCGGGTCTGTTTCCACATAACCTTCCCTGAGGAGAAATTTGTGCAGACCCTTCAGGGCAGCCAGAACACGTCTAATCGACGAGGAGCCGAAAACTTCATGGAGCCCGCTAGTGAAATCTCGCACCATTTCGGAGGTAATATCGTCATATGAAGAAACCTTCTTTCCGTGAAGAAAATCGAGATACAGTTTCAGGTCGTGGGTGTAAGAAACGATGGTATTTTTGGCCAGACCCTTTTCGGCCTGGAGATAGACGACATATTCACGTGCCAGCTTTTCTAACTCTAACTGGTTCCCCCTCCCTTGATGGGAGGGGTTGGGGGAGGGTGCCATAAATAACCCTTCTTCACCCCCACCTCTATCCTCCCCCCTCAAGGGGGAGGAAGTGACTTTTGCTTCCTTTGCTCCCTTTTTCACTTTTGTTGCCTTTGAAGATAAAGCTTTGCTAAGCACAAGCCGGCAATGGTCTTTCCGTCCTGTATTTTTGAGGCCAAAATGAGATTGACTGCTTCGTCCAGCGGAATCTGTTTGACGCCGGTGATCTCCTCCTCCGGCTCGGTTCCCTCCACTTTCTTAAGATCAGTCGCCAGGTAGAGATAGAAGTACTCGTTACTATAGCCGGGGGTCGTGTAGAACTCCGCCAGCTTGATAAGCTTTCCCGCCTCCATGGCTATCTCCTCTATAAGCTCTCGCCTGGCACACGAAAGTGGGTTTTCG
>JBAQMN010000047.1:0-6505 GCA_049302895.1 Actinomycetota bacterium
CCTAAAGGTCGACCTCTACAATTTGGTTGGCGATGATCATCTCCACAATTTGATTGGTAATATTCGGTGTAGAGGCGGACCTTCAGGTCCGCCAAGTGAGGTTAATAGGGTCGACCTAAAGGTCGACCTCTACAAAATCAAGGTCGACTGTACAATCTGGTTGATGATCGATTTGTAGAGGCGGACCTTTAGGTCCGCCAAATTGGTATTGAGGGAGTCGACCTAAAGGTCGACCTGCCTATGGCAGGCGGACCTTTAGGTCCGCACAGCGAGTTTGTCACCAACCTGAAGGTGGAAGCCGCGGCAGAACTCCGCGCCGCTCATTCTCTTTCGATTCTCAGGCTGAACCTCAGTCACCAAAAGAGAATCTTTTTCGCAGGCCACAGTAAACCCATCCTTCCCAACAGCAACAACGGTTGCGGCGGTTACTGTACCTGTGGGGGCTGCCTCTACAATTCTCACTCTCCACACCTTAACGCGCATCCCATTATAAAACGTAAACGCCCCAGGTTGCGGATTTAGAGCCCTGATCAAATCCTTGATCTTTTCCGCCGGCTTCTCCCAATTGATCTCTGCTTCCTCTTTGGTCACCTTTTCGGCATAGGTCGCCTCGCCGACCTGCTTTTCAGGCTTTATGGCGCCTTTTTGGATTCCCTCAATAGTCCCGAGGAGGAGTTCAGCTCCCAGCCTTGCCAGCTTATCTTCCAGCTCGCCGGCGGTCTCCTCGGGCCCGACGGAAACCGATTCCCTGGCAAGTATGTCCCCCGTATCCAACCCCTCGTCCATCTGTATAATGGTCACACCCGTCTCGGTTTCACCGTTCATGATCGCCCGCTGAATCGGAGCAGCTCCTCGATACCGTGGCAGAGACGAAGCATGCACATTTATTGAACCATATTTCACCTCGTCGAAAAGCCATTTTGGAAGGATCTTCCCGTAGGCGGCCACCGCCACCAAATCCGGTTTAAGAGGAAGAATCTCCTCTTTGGCCTTCTCATCGCGGAGAGTCTCGGGCTGAAGAACAGGAAGATTTCTGCTGAGCGCAAACTCTTTAACAGGAGAAAATACCAAACGAAGACCACGTCCCCTGGGACGATCGGGCTGAGTCACCACAGCCACTACTTCATTTCCAGAAGCGAGGAGAGCCTCCAGGCTGGGTAGGGCAAATCGCGCCGTGCCCATGAAAACTATCTTCAATCGGGGCCACCCACCATCTCTTCCAGAACACGCCTTCGCTCGCTTCCCGTCGTTCGATCAATTATCAGAAAGCCGTTCAGATGGTCCATTTCGTGCTGAATAACCCGAGCGAGCAGCCCGTCCGCCTCCAACACAATCTTTTTTCCCTCCAGATCATAGCCCTCGACTCGAATCCTTTCAGCTCGCCTGACTGGAACCTTTGCTCCCGGGATGCTAAGACAACCTTCTTCGTCCTCAACCTTTTCCTCACTCTCCCGGGTTATCATCGGATTTATCAGAACCTTTAAGCCTTCTCCAACATCGTATATGATGACCCGCTTCAAAATTCCCACCTGAGTGGGAGCCAGGCCGACCCCCTCTGCCCTTCTTAAGGTCTCCTCCATGTTTTTAACCAGCGCTTTCAGGGTAGGGTCTCTAAGCTCGACTTCCTTTGATCTCTCCCTTAAGACTGGATTTCCCAGAATCTTAATGGGCAGAACCAATTAAGACCTCCTCAAAGCAGTGAAACGGGATCAACATCTATGGAAACAGTAACATCATTCGAATCCCTCGCCGAACGCGGGTGAGGAAGAATCCTCTCCAGATTATTCTTTATGAAAGACTTTACCAGAGTCAAATCCCCGACTTTCAGCACAATGTGCCAGCGATACCGGTTTTTGATCCGGCTTAAGGGCGCCGGAGCCGGCCCTAGAATATCGATCAAGCCCTTGAGATCGCCCATATCTCTGCTCTTAATCAGATACTCTGCGATCCTCACCGCCTCCTCCTCGGTCCTACCAGCACTTATACTGGAAATCATTATGTTTATCAGCTCAGAAAAGGGAGGGTAACTAAGGACATCCCTCAACGTCACCTCCTGAGAGTAGAAGAGATCGTAATCTCCTTTTAGAAAAGCCTGGATGGCGTAGTTTTCTGGGTTGTAGGTCTGAACCACCACCCGACCGGGTTGAGGCCCTCGCCCTGCTCTTCCGCTAACCTGCATCAAGAGCTGAAAAGTTCGCTCAGCCGCCCGAAAATCTGGCAGGTGCAAAGCAGTATCAGCGCTTATTATACCAACCAGGGTTACATCGGGAAAATCCAGCCCCTTGGCGATCATCTGAGTACCCAGAAGCACACCGGTCTTCTGCTGCTTGAACTCAAGAAGCTTCTTCCGATGAGCGTCGCGTCTGACGGTTGTGTCGGTATCCATCCTGGTTACCATAATTTCTGGAAACAAGGTCTTGATCTCACTTTCGACTCGCTGGGTTCCCACCCCGTAGTACCCGATATCGTGTCCACCGCAGCGGGGGCACACAGTGGGGGCGGGCTCGGTGTGATCGCAGTGGTGGCATTTGAGAAGCTTTTCGTCACTGTGGTAGGTCAGGGAGACGCTGCACCGCAGGCACTTTATCACCAGGCCACAGTCTTTACAGATGATAAAGCTGGAGAATCCTCGACGGTTCAAGAAAAGGATTACCTTCTGCTGCGCCTTGAGTGCCTTTCTCATCTCCCTCTGTAAATCCCAGCTAAAGATGCCCCGGTTTCCCCTCTTCCGCTCCTCACGCATATCAACAATATCAACGCTGGGAAGGGGGCGCTCTTCAATTCTTTTTCTTAGATAAAGCTGCTCATACCTCCCCTTCTCCGTCAGAAACTTGCTCTCGATGGATGGGGTGGCACTCCCCAGTATGACACAGGCCCCGTTTAGTTCCGCTCTCTTGATGGCCGCCTGACGGGCGTGATAGCGGGGATTTCGATCCTGTTTGTAGGTGTTCTCCTGCTCCTCGTCGATAACGATGACGCCCAGGTTATCAAGGGGAGCAAAAAGAGCCGATCGCGCACCGACAACCACTCTGTACTGGCCCTCCTTTATCCTCCTCCACTGATCATAGCGCTCACCCGTCCCTAAGCCGCTGTGCAAAACGGCCACGTTGTTCCCGAATCTCAACCGCACGCGGTTCACCGTCTGGGGCGTGAGAGCAATCTCCGGAACGAGCATAATAGCCGTTTTCCCCTTCTTCAGCACGTATTCCATAATCTGAAGATAGACTTCCGTCTTGCCGCTCCCCGTCACCCCCTGGAGCAGAAAAACCTCCGATTTTCCTTTATCGATAGACTCTTTGATCTCCTCCACTGCCTGCCTCTGCTCACCCGTCAATCTAAACGAAAGAGGGAGCTCCTCTGGATAATAGAAATCAGGTTCACGAAAGGCGGTCTCTTCAAAAACCTCGGCCAGGCCGCGTGTCGCCAAAGACTTAAGAGACGAGTGACTGGCCCCTGTATAGGATAGAAGCTTGTGGATGGAGATTTCTCCCTCCATCAGAACTTCCAGAATCCGCTGCTGCCGTTTGGCCCTCGTAAGAGTGGGAATAGCCTCCCTCGCCTTGTCCTTTGACACCTTAAGCCGGGCGTATAGTTCAACCTTCACCTCAACTTGAGGTTTAGAAATTTGATATTTTCTTACTATGAGATTTTTTGACTCAAGCTGTCTCAGTAAGGCGTAGAGAGTTCTGCCTTTGAAATAATGCTGAAGCTCAGACAGGGACGCCTTACCTCCATAACCAGCAATGCTTCTAAGAATCCGGCGCTGAGGCTCGAGAGAATCAGGAATTTCCTTAAGCATTTCCTCTATCTTTCCATTCAAGCTGATAACATGGGTCAAACGACGACCTCTGCCGGGTGGCAGAGCAAGCCTCAGAACCTCTCCCATGGTGGAAAGGTAGTAATCAGCCACAAAACGAGATAGCTTGACCATCTCGGGAGAGAAAACGGGCTTCTCCTCCAGAACATCCTCGATCTCGATGTGGGAGGCGACGGCCGGCTGCGAAGTTATGTCGACCACGTATCCCAGTTGGTGACTCTTGCCAAAGGTTGAGAGCGTGATCGAGCCGATCTTGATCTTTGAAGTCAGATGAGAAGGGATCAAATACTCAAAGGGACGGTCGATTTTAAGAATCGGTATATCCATAATTACCTGGGCATATTTTGCTTGGTCAGCCATCTTTTAAAGCCACTTGCGGCGCCAGAACCAAAGGAGCATTCCCGCCGCGATCAGAACCATCACTCCCAGGACCACAAAATATCCGGATCGCGTCTCCAACTCAGGCATATACCGAAAATTCATCCCGTAGATTCCGACGATGACAGTTAAAGGCATCATAATGGTGGCGATAATGGTCAGGGTTTTCATGATAATATTCAGTTTGTTAGAGATGGTCGCGAGATAAATCTCCATGGCGCCGCTGACCATGTCACGCAGGGTATCGACCGAATCGATGATTCTCACCAGGTGATCATAGAGATCCTCGTAGTAAGCTGTCGTCTCCGGCCGTATGTATGGGAGATCGCGTCTCAAGATTGCGTTTACGACCTCGCGTTCGGGCGCGGCGATTTTGCGAAGAGTGAGCATCTCCCGCTTTAAGGAAAAGAGCTTCCTTACCTCAGCGGGTGTGGGGTCTCCGAACATCTTATCCTCCAGAGCGTCTTGCTCATCGCTCAGCCTGTCTACCAGGAGAAAATAGTTATCAACTATGTTGTCGAGTACGGTATAAATAATCATCCCGGTGCCCCGTTCGAATAGGGTTGGATCGTGGCTACAGGAAGCGAAAACGGAATCGAGCTCTTTCACCCGTCCCTTATGAAAGGTGACAAGATAGTTTGAGCTGAGAACAAAATAAAGACGGGAAAGAACCTTCCCCGTCATATCCATTGAATGCCAGATAACGAAGGAAGACTTGGGAAAGTTTATGATCTTAGGTAGCGTGAAGCCACCCTTTATCTCGTCGATCGCCAGAGCATGAACTTTAAAAATATCTACAGCCAATTCGTAGTCTGCCTGGTCGGGTTCGACTATATCCAACCAGACCGTGTTGCCTTTCTTAAGATACGAAGGAATCTCCTCAATCCTGGGAGACTCCACCAACCCGACTTTTGGATCAAAAACCAGTAGCCTCTTCACATCCTACTCCAATCCTTCGACGGAGTTTATCCCGAGTCCTTCGACAAGCTCAGGATAAACTTTGTCGAGGGCTCAGGACAAGTCATGTGATAATCGAACAAACATTCGAATGCAGTCATTACCAAAATTCTAACCCAGTCAAGGACGTATGGCAACCGTTTTCCCGCCACTACGCAGAGCCACACGACAAAAAGGGACACTTCAAAGTTTCCTTCGAAGTGTCCCTCTCTGGCTTCCTCGGCTAGAGTTAACCTACAAAGAAGAAAGCAACATTACCGACTCGGTTTCACGTGAGGAATCGGGCAGAAGCTCTCTTCCGCTTCGTAGGAGTTTATGTTAAGCAGATAGTAGTAGAGACTCCAACCAAAGATTGCATTTGCCAGAAGTATCGCACCGACAACGATCAGGACTCCAGCCCAGAACGTGCTCAAAGTGACCGCCGTTATAACAGTGTACCTAACCAGCACTGCAAAACCTATAAGTACGAGTCCGAGCACAGCCCTGATAATCCGCTCAATATGCCCAATGTTCTTCATCTTTTCCACCTCCTAAAACAAATTTACTCCGGGAACCTTATTCCCTTTTCTAATTCTAATATACCACCAGGGGTATGATAATGAAAGTCCTTTCCCCAAATTTTTTCAAAAAATTCCCCCGCAATCTCACCTTAAACTTTAGAAACTAAACACAGTATTCATCAACTTATCGGCCTCAGCCTTGACCTCAGCCGGATAATTTTTGAGTTTGTCCTTCTTGTCCTGGGTTAAAAGTACAAGCTAGTACTCTTCGCACTTAATTTGGTAATAGCTTCTGTCATGATCACAAGATGGGCACTTCACCGGCGGTTCTACCCCAAAGTGAACATAGCCACATTCTCGACAGACCCAATAAACCTGCGTCTCTTTCCTGAAAACAGTGCCAGCCTCAACTTGTTTAAGTAATTTCGTATATCTCTCCTCGTGATGTTCCTCGGCTTTAGCTATAGCCCTTAGACGCTTGGCAATATCTTTCAAACCCTCCCCAAGTGCCTCATTGGCAAATTCTGGATACATTACAGTATTTTCATAATTTTCACCAGCAATTGCTGCCTGGAGATTTTCCTTTGTGTCACCTAAAACTAAAGGTGCTATTGCCTCGACATTAATAGACTCCAATTTTTGACCTGATTTGCCTTTAAGTTCCTGAATCAATCTAAACAGCCAAGTGGCGTGTTCTTTTTCGTTTTCCGCTGTCGTGAGAAAAATCTCGGCAATCTGCTCAAAACCTTCTTTCTTAGCAGTTTTAGAGTAAAAAGTATACCTGTTTCTTGCTTGACTCTCACCAATAAATGCCTTCGCTAAATTTTCAATTGTTTTTTGCATCTTACCTCCT
>JBAQMN010000048.1:0-1980 GCA_049302895.1 Actinomycetota bacterium
CTGTTTTTTGGGTGTAAAGGCGAGGAAGACGGATACATTCTTAATTGCGCAGGCCAAGTCGAGGGTATCAAGCAAGAATGCTACGTGAAGTTCGGCGCACTCTTCAGGAGTCAGGCTGACCTGGAGACGAGTCTTGGTTGCGCCGGGGATGGGAACTCTGGTCATGACAATTATGGCGGAAGAAGAAGATGGACGTGTCATCTCGAACAATCGCAGCTCCAAAGAATCTTAGACAAGCCCGCCGTGGCGGGCAAGCGCTCCAGTACAGCTACTTCCCTGGCTGGCTGTGCATCCGTAGCAATGATCGCCAATGGTGATCGGCATACCCACCAGATTTTCTGCAGCGATATCCCGAATGTTTACCCTCCTACGCAGAAAGCCACGCACGTTAGTGCGTGGATGAATGCGAGAGGGGTAACCCTCCGTAGCCTTGGCGTCCAGCCTTCGTAGCCAAAGCTACTTCGGCGGAGTAGGCAAGGAGGGTATGCTTCGGAGGGTTCCGCCCGACGAAGCATGTGGAGGTGCCACGGACGTAAGTCCGTGGGGCTCCACAGATTTAAAACTAACACCTAAGGTAGGAAAATGATTCGTTGGGTTGTTTGGGTTATTATAATCGTCACCGGTATTTACCTACTTTTTCTGGCGATTTCTCCGTTATTGGTTGCTTTCCTCAACTTGATCAACACGGGGCCAAAGGACAGACAGGCGGCTGTTAAGAATGGAAAGGAACTTCTGGAAACAGCCAAGACGGTTGTGGTGGTCGGCGCCCATCCCGACGATATCGAATGGTATACCGGTGGAACCCTTGCCAGGCTATCGAAGGATGGCGTTCGCGTTATAGTTATTATGGCTACCGATGGAGGAAAACTAAATAAGACCCGTGTAATAAAAGGGGTCAGAGTGATTTTTGACGCAATCTTTTAGCTCTTTTATAATCTACTCATGCCAAGACAACCACGATTAGTGGTAGCCGGTTACCCTCATCATATTATCCTGAGAGGCAATAATAGAAGCGCGATATTTTACGCTGATAGAGACAGGCGCTTTTTCATCGAATGTCTTTTAGAGGCTAAAAAGAAAGCAAAATCCAAAATCTATGCCTATTGCTTTATGACAAACCATGTTCATTTACTTGTCGAACCCTCCAGGGAAAAAGATCTTAGCAATATAATGCAATCGCTAGGGAGAAGATACGTGCGATACATAAACCAGACCCATGGTAGGACAGGTACTCTATGGGAAGGCAGATTTAAGAGCAGTCTTGTTAGCAAGGATGAGTATCTTTTGACTTGTTGCCGTTACATTGAATTAAACCCAGTCAGAGCAGGAATAGTCAATCATCCTAAAGATTATCTTTGGAGCAGCTATGGTTTTAGAGCTGAGGGTAGGCGAAGCAGACTTCTTGACGAAGATCCTGTATACACGTCCTTAGGAGAAACTTCCAAAGAAAGACAGGCAAACTACAAAGAATGGTTTAAAATGACTACTGCCGATGGGGAATGGAGTTTCATTCGCAGGGCTACTCAAAAAGGTGGAGTCTTTGGTAATGAAGAATTTTTGGAGAAAATAACTAATTTAGTAGGCAGGAACATCGTTTTGAGGCCCAGAGGAAGACCAAAGCTTAGCGAAAAATCACTCTGACCCCTTTTTTTCCCTTCTTAAACCAGGTTTCGGTGTTTCTTCCGTGAAATCTGACGTATCCTATATTCGTTGTTGCTTCAGCGATGGGAGGGATGGTTGCTCCTGACTTATATTGGGGCTCGTCCACAGACACATAGGCCAGATCGTTTTTTCGTAGAAAGTTCATAGTTTCCCTTCTGCTCTGCTCCGAGAGCCAGCTCGGGTGCCTAAATTCGATTGCCAGTCGATAGTCAAATAGCTTTTCCTGGCAGGTTAGGATGTAATCCATGTTTTCCTTGCTAAAAGTGAAGAACGGTGGAAATTGAAATAGGACGGCCCCAAGCTTGTTTGACCACTGAG
>JBAQMN010000049.1:0-2834 GCA_049302895.1 Actinomycetota bacterium
TTTTGCTGCCTGTTCACCGTAGTAAAAAGTAACAATTTCCCGCCCAAGGCGTCTCTTTGTGTCTGCAGGATGGAGCTTACCGTCTTTCAGTTCTTGCTCAATAGAGTCTACCTCTTTGTCCGTCAAATCCGTTGCCAATCGGAAGTACCTTATTATCAGATGGTCAGGAATGGACATGATTTTCCCAAAAATCTCTTCGGGTGGCTCGGTTACTCCGATATAATTTCCCAGACTTTTGCTCATCTTTTGGACACCGTCGGTTCCCTCGAGAAGAGGCATCGTCACTACCACTTGTGGCTCCTGCCCGTACTCTCGCTGAATCTCCCTTCCCACTAACAGATTAAACTTTTGATCTGTTCCGCCAAGCTCCACGTCCGCTCTTACCACCACGGAGTCGTAACCTTGAAGAAGCGGATACATGAACTCGAGAATACTGATGGGTTTGCCCTGACGGTACCTCAGAGCAAAATCGTCTCTCTCCAGCATGCGGGCGACGGTATAACTCGAAGCAAGCCTCAGAATCTCCCTCATCGAAAGCCGCTTGAGCCATTCACTGTTGTAAGCTACCTCGGTCTTCCTTGGATCCAGAATCTTCATAAGCTGTTGAACATAGGTTTCAGCGTTCTTGCGTACTTCTTCTTGAGAAAGCTGCTTTCTCTTATCCACCTGCCCGCTAGGATCGCCGATTGTTCCGGTGAAATCACCAACTATCAATACCGCAACATGGCCGAGATCCTGAAACTGCCTGAGCTTTCTCAAAACTACGGCGTGGCCTAAGTGGATGTCTGGAGCGCTCGGGTCCAGCCCCAACTTAATGCGCTGCGGAATGCCCTTATCCAGCGAATGCTCCAGTTTGATTCTGAGATCGGGAGCGGGAATAACCTCCGCCACCCCGGATAACAAAGTCTCTAACTGTTGCTCTGCGCGCATGTATCCTCCATAGATTTGTTCATATGTTAGCACAGGTAAGAAGCTCGTGTCCATGAGCGTCCCTGTGCTATAATCTTCTCTGAAGAGCGTAGGAAAGGGCTAATATGCTTAAAGTCATCGGGATTATTGTCCTTATTGCCTTCGTAGTTGCCTTCGGCGTAACCGTGGGGATTGTCGCTGGTTACATGGGCAATCTTCCTGAGTTAAACTCCTACCGAAGCGTTAGCAAGGATCAAACATCCAAAGTGTACGCAGCAGATGGCACCCTCTTAACCAGCCTCCACGCCGAACAAAACAGGGAAATAATACCCCTGGATCAGATACCCCTAAACCTCCAACGAGCCGCCATCGCCATAGAGGATGAGCGGTTTTACAATCATCGAGGCGTAGATCTGAAAGCGATCCTCAGGGCTCTTTACACCAACATAAAAACCGGGCAAGTTACAGAGGGAGGAAGCACTATAACACAGCAATACGTGAGAAACAGCTTCATCAGCCCGGAGAAAACCCTGTTAAGAAAGATCAAGGAAGCTGCCCTCGCCTACCAGTTAGAGAAGAAGTATTCCAAGAAGAAAATTCTCGAACTTTACCTTAACACTGTTTATTTCGGGCAGGGCTGCTACGGTGTTGAAACAGCCGCCAAGACGTTCTTCGGAAAACCGGCCAAGGATCTCAGCCTAGCGGAATCGGCCCTACTGGCCGGGCTCCCCGGTGCTCCGAACTATTTTTCTCCCTACATAAACCCCAAGTTAGCTTTGCAGCGAAGAAACACTGTTCTCGAAAAAATGGTCAGCCAGAAATATATATCCAGAAAAGAAGCTGAAGAGGCCAAAAAGGAGCCCATCAGAGTTTTACCCATCAAAACCGAGGAACAAATAATCGCTCCTTACTTCGTTGAACACGTGAAACTCTCTCTAATTGATAAGTATGGGGCCAACGTGGTCTACCGTGGGGGCCTAAGAATCTACACAACCCTGGATCTAAGAATGCAACAAATCGCCGAGGAGGCCGTGGGCTCCACCCTGTCGGAACCCGATGATCCCAGCGCTGCACTGGTGGCCATCGAGCCAAAAACCGGATACATAAAGGCTCTCGTTGGTGGGAGAGATTTCAAAAACAACAAGTTTAACCTAGCCACACAGGCGAAACGTTCCCCCGGAAGTGCCTTCAAACCTTTCACCCTGGCCGCCGCGATAGAGAACGGGATATCTCCCAATAAAACCTACGATTCTTCGTCGCCTCGAAATATCAAGGTGCCGGATGGCGTATGGAGGGTTGAAAACTATGAGGGGCGTCAATTCTCGGGAAGTATGAGCATAAGAGAAGCCACGGTCTGGTCGGTGAACGCCGTCTATGCCCAGTTGATAATGGACGTAGGTGCTCAAAAGGTGGCGGACACCGCACAGAAAATGGGTATTCTCACTCCCGTACCACCTTATCCGGCTATCACTCTCGGAGGATTAGACGAAGGAGTTTCTCCTCTCGAGATGGCCTCTGCCTATGGCACTCTGGCCGATGATGGTGTGTATGTGAAGAGCACCGCTATTCTCAAAGTGACCGACGCTCAGGGAAACATTATTGAGCAGAACAAGAGCACAGGCAAGCAGGTGATAGGCAAGAACACGGCGCGCGCTGTTAATAATATTCTTAAAGAAGTAATAAACAGGGGGACGGGAACACGAGCTCTCTTAGGCCGTCCCGCTGCTGGCAAGACAGGTTCCGCTGAGTACATGCAGGACGCCTGGTTTGTGGGCTACGCTCCCGAGCTCTCTACGGCCGTATGGATGGGTTACCCTAACGGTAGCATACGAATGAGCAGTGTTCACGGCTATGCACCTTATGGAGGCGGCATTCCCGCCTTAATCTGGAGAAAATTCATGTCGGCAGCTCTTGAGGGGCTGCCG
>JBAQMN010000050.1:0-2656 GCA_049302895.1 Actinomycetota bacterium
CTGTTGTCAGGTGCTCTAAGAGCATGCTTAACGGGCCGTGCGGCGGCTCCAAGAATGGCAAGTGCGAGGTGTCTCCTGAGATCGATTGCGGCTGGCAGCTCATCTACGACAAGCTGAAGGAGCTGGGCCTCGCGAAGAGGTGGGATGAGATCAAGCCGCCCAAGGACTGGTCGACCAGCTGGCACGGCGGGACTCGCAAGATTGATAAAAGGGTGGAGTACAAACCGGAGCAACCCATAACCAAAGCCGCCTCCTAAGTCTGTCTCCCCAACTCAGAGGTAAAGATGAAATCCGAAAGCAATCTCGAAAAAGTTTTAAATAGTGGGCAGTTCGCCGTCACGGCGGAGCTCGGTCCTCCGAGGAGCTGCGATGGCTCAGTCGTGGAGAAGAAGGCGGAGATTCTTAAGGGATATGCGGACGCTATCAATATAACCGACTGCCAGACGGCGATCGTGCGCATGTCCTCCATCTCCTCGGCTGTTATCCTCATGCGCCATGGTTTGGAGCCGGTTGTCCAGATGACCTGCCGGGATCGAAATCGTATCGGCATACAGAGCGACATTCTGGGAGCGGCGGCGCTTGGGGTCAGAAATATTCTTTGTCTAACCGGTGACCATCAGAAGTTTGGCGACCACCCTCAGTCCAAAGGGGTTTTCGATCTGGACTCCATCCAGCTAATTTCTGTGGTCAAGACGATGCGGGACGAGAAGAAGCTCCTGGGCGGAGAGGAGATGGCGGTGGCGCCTCGGCTCTTCGTCGGAGCGGCCGAGAACCCCTTTGCCGATCCCTTTGAGGCACGAGCGCCCCGGCTGGGTATAAAGGTTAGGGCGGGAGCCGACTTTATTCAGACTCAGATTGTTTATAACGTGGACAAATTCTCCTGCTGGATGGAGGAGGTCCGCAAGTTGGGTATAGACAAAAAGGTTTACATCCTGGCGGGAGTGACCCCCCTGAAGTCGGCGGGTATGGCCAAGTACATGAAGAATAACGTGCCCGGTCTGGACATTCCCGAAGCGCTCGTCGAGCGGATGGCTCGGGCGAAGGAACAGGGCAAGGATCCCAAGGAAGAGGGGATCGAAATCTGCGTCGAGGTTATAAAGAAAGTTAGAGAGATCGAAGGGGTGGCCGGGGTTCACATCATGGCTATCGGGTGGGAAGAGGCAGTGCCAGAGATCGTAAAGAGGGCAGGTCTTTACCCCCGGCCCTGAAGAGTGTACTGTCATTGCGAGGAGCCCTTCACTCGTGTCATTCTGAGCGAAGCGAAGAATCTAACACTCGCTCAGGACAGGCTCCGCGACGAAGCAATCTCACAAAGACGTGACAAGGAGGTTAGATGCTGGTCATCGGTGAGAAGATCAATGTGATATCCAATACCATCGGGGAGGCTATGAAAGAGCGGAACGCCGAACCCATTATTGAGCTCGCCAAAGCTCAGGTCGAGGCTGGGGCAAACATGCTCGACTTAAACATTGGGCCTGGAACAAAGGATGGCCCGGCCAGGATGGAGTGGCTGGTCAAAACGGTTCAAGAAGTGGTAGATGTTCCGTGTTCCCTCGACTCTCTAAATCCCGAGGCCATCGAGGCTGGCTTAAAGGTTCACCGGGGACAAGCCCTCATAAACTCGACTTCGGGGGAGAAGGAGCGTCTGGATATCCTGCTGCCGCTTGCCAGGGAGTACAACGCCAAGATAATCGGTCTCACCATGACCAAGGGAATTCCACGGGACGCAACGGAGCGGGCGGCCACCGCGGTAGACATTATGACGGCTACCATGGAGGCGGGCATACCCCTCGACCATCTGTACCTCGATCCTTTGGTTCTGCCTGTTAAGGTAGCCCAGGAGCAGGCACCGGCGGTCTTGGATGCAGTAATGCTTTTTAGGCAATTAAACGATCCTCCTCTCAAAACGGTGGTGGGATTGAGCAATTGCTCCAACGGAGTCTTTGGCGAGACGAAACATCGTATCGATCGGGTCTTCCTGACCATGTTAATGGCCCTTGGATTAGACGCGGCCATCATGGATCCCTTAGATAAAGAATTAATGAACTCGGTAAAAACCGTGAGCGTTTTTAGAGGCGATATTCTCTACGCCCAATCCTACCTGGAGTAACAGAGGAAGCAAATGAGACTGTCGGCTATTCTAAAAAAGCATGAGGACAATCCGGGCTCTCTGATCACGATTCTTCAGGAAGCTCAGAAGGCATACGGCTATCTTTCGGATAACGCTCTTCAGCGGATTTCCAAGGCGACTAAGATACCCATGAGCGAGATATACGGCGTGGTTACGTTCTATTCCCAGTTTCATCTGGAGAAACGCGGTCGACACAACGTTAGAGTGTGCGACGGAACGGCTTGCCACGTTAAGGGGGGAGATTCGGTTCTGAAGACGGTGGAAAAGGAATTAGGCATAACTAAAGGCCGCACCACCGAGGACTTAAAGTTTACCCTGGAAACAGTCGCTTGTCTGGGAACGTGTTTTCTGGCTCCCGTTATGATGATCGACCAGGACTATTTCGGCCGTCTGACCTCACGGAAAGTCGAAACAGTTCTCAAGCAATACTAATGAAAGACTGAAGACTGAAGACTGAAGACTGAAGAGGCAAACAGAAACCTTGTAGGGGCGGACGTCTCTGTCCGCCCAGGGCCGACACAGAGG
>JBAQMN010000051.1:0-1880 GCA_049302895.1 Actinomycetota bacterium
CCAGGCCATACTCGTGGCATGACATGCACTTCTGCGAGCCTCCTTCCAGGGCGATCTTTCCGTGGACCTGAACCCAATCTTCTTTGGTGTGTTCCGGTCTCCAGGGAAGAACCCGCTGACCGTGGCAGCCCTTGCACTCTCTAGGCGGGATGATGTGAGAAAGGTAGGGCTTGGCGTGTCTAAAAGCGTGCTTGCCTGTGTGACAGAGGGTGCAATCTGCCTGGAAATCCACGGGCTTCATGGCCGACTTCTCGTTCAAACCACTGAACTGGCTGTGGCAGTTCTTACAAAAACCAACGTTTACCAGATGAACTGCTCTTTCGTTGGACACTTTGTCCATATCGATCCGGTCGTGGCAATCCTGGCAGGCGAATTTGGCCAGAGAGGTTGTGAGGTGCATCCGGTGCAGAGGCAGTTTAGAGGTTTTCATCGTACCGTGGCAGGCGATACATTCTTCAGGAGAAAGTTTGCCAGAGTTTCGGTGGATCTCTTTCAGATTGTAAGAAGATTTGATGCCTACTCTGTATAGGCCCTTGTTCATGGCCACAATCCAGCCGCTGGCCGGTGAGATATTAGGAGACGAGGTCAGAAAGGTGGCGACGATCAGAATATTTAAGATAACCGCCGCTATGAGGAGTTTTATCTTTGATATTCTGAATCTTCGGGCTCTCTGCTGCTCGTCCATTTCCTCTTTCCTACTAATCCTTTAAGTAACCGATGAAGGACAGGATAACGATGACGGTCAGAATGACTGCCAAAGAGGCTATGGCTATCTTGCGCTTACTCAGCTTAATCTCTGGATTCCTGTCCAGGAAGGGCAACATTACCAGCAGTGCTCCTCCTACTATGGGAGCGAGCACTCCGATGATGACCGGAACGTAGTGAAGAAAAGCAAACAAAAACAGAAAATACCATTCAGGTTTGACCCCGGTGGGTGTAACAAGGGGATTTGCCTTGCTCTCCAGGCCGGCCGGCAGGAAAATGGTCAGAACGGAGATTAGTGCGACGATCCAGACCATGGAGGTGGCTTCGGAGATGAAGTGGTCTGGATAAAAGGGAACAGACTCCGTTAACTCCTCTTTTTTCGCCTCTTCTTCCTCCTCTTCAGCCATATCCAGTAGCTCTGCCGTTCCCGTCTGTCCTTCGCCTGTCGCCACCCATAGGTCACGCAGTTTCTTCCGCTCTGTTCTGGGCAGATTCTGAACGATCTCATACGCCACCGCGGGATCGACAGATCTTAAAAGGACCACGGCACCGGTCAGACTGTCTGCTTTGAGTAGGCGTTGAATCTTTTCCGTCAGCTCTTCGGCGTATTCCTTTTCGATAACCACTACTCCCCTCCCTTCCTTACAATGGCTTGGAGATGCCCTGTCTTCGAATCATCCAGAAATGAGCAACGACAAAGAGAATAAGCAAGAAAGGAAAGATCATCACGTGGAAGCTGAAGAATCGAGTGAGCGTGGGTTGCCCTATTGCTTCGCCTCCTACCAGTATGCTGTGAAGAGTCTCACCTGCGAAGGGAACCTTCTTGGCCAGAGAAACCGTTACCGTTGAGGCCCAGAAGGCCTTTTGATCCCAGGGAAGCAGGTATCCGGTTAGAGAAAAACCCAGCGTTACACCAAACAAGACCATGCCCGCCACCCAGTTGAGCTCGCGCGGAGGTTTGTAGGATCCTGTGATAAAGACGCGTAGCAGGTGCATAAAGACGAAGATGACCATGAGATTGGCAGACCAGTAATGAATGCTTCTGACCAGCCAGCCGTAGTTTACGAAATTAGAAATGTAATAAACGCTGGCGTAGGCCTTCTCCACGCTGGGCACATAATAAATGGTTAAGATTACGCCGGTTATCACCTGAACCAGGAACAGAAAAAAGGTTA
>JBAQMN010000052.1:0-6964 GCA_049302895.1 Actinomycetota bacterium
GGGTTAGTCTGACCATTGTCGACGTCACCGACGGGGCGTTCACGACTTCGATAATACCTCACACCGCCAGGGCTACCACCCTGGGCATCAAAGGTCCCGGTTCAAAGGTCAATATAGAATTGGATATAATCGGCAAATACGTCGAAAAACTTGTCCCTGCCTACCGGCGGACAGGCGAAGGTGAGGCAAAATGAATTTTACTCCAATTGAAGAAGAGATAGAAGACATCAGAAACGGAGAGATCGTAATCGTCATCGACGATGAGGATCGAGAGAACGAGGGTGATTTTGTTTGTGCCGCTGAGAAGGTTAGTCCAGAGATCATAAACTTCATGGCCAAGCAGGGGCGCGGCCTGATCTGCATGCCCTGCATTGCCCAGCATCTGGACGAGCTAAAGATCCCGGCCATGGTTTCGGATAACACCTCTGTTCACCAGACGGCTTTCGCCGTCTCCATCGGAGCAAAGGGAAAGATTACCACCGGGATTTCCGCTCGCGACCGGGCGGTTACCATTAGAGCGGTGGTTGATCTGAACACTCGTCCCGATGACATTTCTATGCCGGGACACGTTTTCCCTCTTCGGGCTCGGGACGGAGGGGTTCTCAAGCGTGCCGGTCACACCGAGGCGGCGGTGGACCTGGCTCGCCTGGCTGGTCTTTTCCCTGCCGGGGTCATATGCGAGATCATGAACGAGGATGGCACCATGGCGCGCCTCCCGGAGCTCCTCAGGGTGGCCCGCGAACACAATCTTAAGATCATAACCGTGGCTGATCTGATCGAATACCGCCGAAGAACCGAGAGGTTTGTCGAGAGGGTGGCGGAGGTTAATCTCCCAACCACATTCGGCGATTTCAAGGCGATCGGCTACACCTGCATACTTGACGGTAAATCCCATATTGCTCTGGTCAAAGGAAAGGTTGCAGGACAAAAAGATGTGCTGGTCAGGGTGCATTCTGAGTGTTTGACGGGAGATGTTTTCGGGTCTTTGAGATGCGACTGCGGTGGACAGTTGGCGGACGCCCTAAGAAAGATTGAGGAAGAAAAGAACGGTGTCCTGCTCTACATGTCTCAGGAAGGTAGAGGGATTGGCCTTTTGAACAAGCTTAAAGCATATGAGCTTCAAGAGAACGGCAAGGACACCGTCGAGGCCAACCTTGAACTTGGCTTTCCTCCCGATCTAAGAGATTATGGGATCGGAGCCCAGATTCTGGTCGACCTCGGGTTAACATCCATCCGCCTGATGACTAATAATCCTCGCAAGATCGTAGGAATCGAGGGATACGGCCTTAAGGTAGTCGAGAGAGTTCCCTTAAAAGTCAGACCCAATCACCGAAACATAGAATATCTAAAGGCCAAGAGGGATAAGCTGTCCCACTTTTTTGACGATGAAGACTTTGAAACCAGAGGGGGCGAGAAATGAAAACCTACCAGGGAAAATTGATTGCCAGTGATCTGAAGTTTGCCATCGTGGTCGCCCGATTTAATGAGGCGTTGTCGGTAAGGCTTCTCGATGGGGCCCTTGACACGCTCAAGCGCCACGATGCCAGAGAGGAGGATATCGACGTGGCCTGGGTTCCCGGATCCTTCGAAATTCCTCTGGTGGCCAAGGAGTTTGCCGAATCAAAACGGTACGACGCAGTGGTCTGTCTGGGGGTGGTCATCAGGGGGGAGACTCCCCATTTTGAGTATGTGGCCGGTGAGGTTTCTAAGGGCATTGCCAGGGTAAATCTTGAGACCGGGGTGCCGACTGCCTATGGCATCGTAACAGCGGATACTATGGAGCAGGCCATGGAGCGATCGGGAACCAAGGCTGGTAATCGAGGAGCCAGAGCGGCCCTATCGGCTATCGAGATGGCGAACTTACTGAGGGTCGTCAGAGATTAACCTACCTGCGGCAGGCAGGCTTTACATCCTGGATGGCCTTGGTTAGAATAAAGCTTGGAAGTTAACGGATGCAGGAGGATGACTTGATGACAACCGAAGAGCTCAAGAAGGAGGACCTGGCAGCGGAATTAAGCTCCAGAACGGATGAGGAGCTCAAAGGGCTTCTTGAAAAACTGTGCATCGAAGAGGAAAAGATATCCTATAAAAGGCGGGTCCTGCACGGCAAGATTGATATTCTCCGGGCTGAGCTGGTGAAAAGGCTTAAGAAAAAGAGAAAAAGAGGCGAAAAGCTTTTCACTCGTGAGGATATCGAGAAGCTAAGCGAGATACTGGTCCGGGGGGCCAGCGGTGTTTCAAAAAGCTCCCTCGAAGATGAGGAGCTCTTTTAGCCGGAGGCGACGTAAGTATGACCGATAAGGATGTAACGAGAAACGTGCGTTCCAGTGGGGAGGAGGGAATCGAAACCCCAACTGAAAGACACTACCATTCTACCGGGGAGAAGAAGACCTTTCCCTTTGGCGAGAAAGTCCAGAGATCTGAAGGGAAGAAAAGGATTTTGGAGAAGTTCAGAGAGCGCGAACGCAAATTAAGAGAGGAGCAAAAAAGGAAAGGGTCTTGATGCTATGATTTTAGGGGCAGCCCCTGTCTCTGAATTTCTGGTCTGGTTATCCTGGTTAGAGAGAATGGATGGGATTGAGCCAACGACTCAATCTCTCTTTATTTTGGGTGCTATACTCTTTGCCGTGGTGGCGGGCTTCGTAAGCTACTATGAGTACAGAGGCATAGGGTCCCAGGATGGAATCCTTCGGAGAGGCTTAGCCACTGATGAGAGAGTAGTTTCGCTAACCTTCGATGACGGGCCCAGCCCGGTTTATACCGCGCAAATTCTGGATGTTCTGGCAAGACATGGTGTAAAAGCGACCTTCTTCGTTACCGGACGGCACGTGGAGAAGTATCCAGAGATAGCACGACGGATTGTAGCCGAGGGTCACGACATCGGAAATCACTCTTATAGTCACTGTAATATGGTTCTCCTGAACGACCAGCAGCTTCAAAATGAGATCAAGAGGGCAGAACAGGCTATTGTTCAGAGCGCGGGGGTAAAGCCCACTCTTTTTAGACCCCCCCGAGGTCTTTACAGCAATCGCGTGCGAAGAGCAATCCTTGACCAAGGCTACCAAATTGTACTCTGGTCGGTTAGCACCATGGACTGGAGCCCCTTCGGAGCCGGCATCATCGCTGCACGTGTAAAAGTGTTCACCAGAAACGGCAGCGTCATCCTCTTTCATGACAGCGGCTCCATCATAAGAAGAGAAGGAGGAAGTCGTCGGAGCACGGTAGAGTCCCTTCCAAAAATCGTCAACTATTTAAAATCCCAAGGTTACGAGATTGTCCCCGTTTCCGAACTACTTCTCAGGGCAAAAGAGAAGAGTTGCTTTAATCAAGCTTCTTAGATATAATTTTAACGTCAAATCTTAAAGCTCTACTACACGTTTTGTTAACTGTTTGTGGGGGGTTAGATGGATCCAACAAAGGAAGCTGGATTACGGAAGTTTATTCGCAAAGTTCTAGAGGAAGCAGCTTTGGATGTGGTGGAGGAGCGGGTGATAAACTACATTGTCCGAGAACTTCACCACGGGCGCAAAATAAGTGTAATCCTAGCCGATCCTTACGTTAAGAACAGGGTCAACGAGGAACGGTTGGGAGAGATTCTTGAGAATCCTGAGATCTTAAAGGCTGTAGAAGAGGAGCTTGATAGGGCTTTTAAGACCTGGGATTTTGAATTTAAAGAGTAAGTTTCATGAAATGTAGAGTGTGCGGGCACGAAAATCCACCTGAAAACAAATTCTGCAGTAACTGTGGGACGATCCTTGAGGCTTCTGCCGAATCCGAAACAACCATCATCTTTACTCCTCCTGAAGTTGAGGTTGAGGGAAAAGAGAAAGAGAAGTCCGCTCTTCCCGTCGAGGAGCTCAAAGAGGACAAGCCGGTTCTGGTAGTGACCAAGGGCCCTAACAGAGGGGCAAAGTTTGTTCTCGACAAAGGTGAGATTACGGTGGGGCGTCATCCCGAAAGTAATATCTTTCTCTCCGATATCACAGTTTCTCGAAATCACGCCAAGATTGCTCAGGAGTCGGGAGGATTCGTTCTCTACGATGTTGGCAGTCTGAACGGGACTTATATAAACAGGAAACGCATCGAAAGATGTGTGCTAAGCGAGGGCGACGAATTGCAGATCGGCAAGTTTAGATTGGTTTTCTTAACCGGCAGAGAAGAACCTCAGGAGGGTTAAAGATGGGAGCGAAAACTTTAAAAAAGGGCTATATGAGTATCGGTGCCGTAGTCGAAACGCTCAACAAAGAATTTAAGGACCTTTCCATCAGCAAGGTAAGATATCTTGAGGATCAAGGTCTGATCGAACCCAAGAGGACTTCTGGTGGCTACCGCCGCTTCACCGACGGCGATGTGGAAAGGCTCCGTCTGATTCTAAAACTCCAAAAGGACCGGTATCTTCCTCTGAATGTTATCAAAGGAAAAATCCGACACGTCTCGACGGGGCGGGTCAAGGGGAGTGACCTGATCTCCCTTCCCAAAGACGAGATCCCGGTCGACAAGAGCCTGTTAGGAGCGGAAAAGCGTTTTTCTCGGGAAGAGGCTTCCGAGGCGACGGGCCTTTCCGCCAAGGAGATCAACGAGCTTGAGTCCTATGGCCTCGTTCAATCCGAAAAGAGTGACAAGGGTGACACATTTAGTGCCGGAAATGTTCAGGTCATGCATCTTGTTAAGAATCTCTCCAAGCACGGCATTCAACCTCGCCACCTGCGACTATATCAGAATTTCGCGGAGAGGGAATCAACCGTGATGGAGCAGATCGTGGCCCCGGTTCTAAAGCAGAAGGGCGACGATGCCAGGCAGAAAGCCATACAGACTCTGACAGAGCTCGCGGATCTGTCCAAACAATTAAGAGAGGCACTTCTCGCTAACAACCTGCGCAACTTTCTAAAGCGACCCTAATCCTAAATGAGTGCTCGTTTCACCGCCGACCAAATGCTTGGACGGCTTGCCAAATGGCTGAGAATTTTCGGTTATGACACTCTTTATCTAAATCCGGCTCAGGACTCTGATTTGCTGGCCACCTGCAAAAGAAACAGAAGAATTCTTTTAACCCGCGACACTCTTCTTTTAAAAGTGAGGGAAGTGAGAGACGGTCAGATAAGGGCTTTGCTGATCAAGAGCGATTTCGTAGACCAGCAGCTAAGAGAGGTTGCGAGAGAATTTAAACTGAAACCACGTCTGGGGCGGCTTTGCCCCGAGGACAATGTGTCTCTGGAACGCGTCGAGCGGAGCCTGGCTCGTCAGTTTGTACCCAGATTCGTATTCCAGACTCAAATGGAGTTTTCCCACTGTCCGGTCTGTAATCGCTTCTTCTGGCAGGGAACCCACTGGCAGAGAATAAGGGAGAAGATCGGAGAGACCGTAAATCGTAAATCGTAAATCGTAGGAGAGGTAGCCGAGGCACCTTGCCTCGGAACAGGTAGTTTGAAATCGTAAATCGTGAATCGTGATGAAAGGGATGCCGAAGGAGAAGCGTTTAAACAGGCGAGAGAAGGAAAGCCTACCAGTGAGAATTGCTTGTCAGGCGGTGGAGACGTACATAATTGAGCGTCGGATGATCTCTCCTCCGAAGGATTTGCCTGATTATCTTCTGAGGCAAGCGGCGGTTTTTGTCTCTCTGAAGAGGCGCGGAGCTCTTCGGGGGTGCATTGGAACCGTCCAAGCGACCCAGAAAAATATCGCCATGGAAATTATAAGCAATGCCATTTCGGCGGCGACCCGGGACCCGCGCTTTCCCCCCGTTGATCCCTTGGAACTCCCTGAGCTCACTTATTCGGTCGATGTGTTGAGCCAAGCGGAAAATATCCCGGACGAAAGCCATCTCGAACCGTCAAAATATGGAGTGATCGTCCAGTCGGGAAACTGCCGGGGTCTTTTGCTCCCAGACATCGATGGGGTGGATAGTGCAGAGCAACAGGTGTGTATCGCCAAGAAAAAAGCCGGTCTCGATGAGGATGCTTCCTGTGAACTCCACCGCTTCACCGTCACCCGCTACACATAAGCTCAGCAGCTCAGGGCTGCGGGCCCAGAGCCCAGAGCACGGAGCCCAAGCCAATGTGGTGGCAATTATCGGACCCACAGGGGTAGGGAAGAGTGAGGTCGCCTTCCTTCTGGCTCAACGCCTTGGTGGTGAAATCATCTCCGTTGACTCCATGCAGGTCTACCAGAGTATGGATATCGGAACGGCCAAGCCTTCCCAGGAAGAGAGGGGGAAAGTCAAACACCACCTCGTTGACATCTGCCCTGTCGACGCCGATTTTACGGTGGCAGAGTATCAGAGGCTGGCTCGTCAGGCCATCTTGGAGATTCAGGATAGGGGAAAGCTTCCCATTCTGGTGGGTGGTTCGGGATTGTACTTGAGAGCCGTCATTGACGATCTCTCCTTTGCCCCTCAGGATCGATCAAAGAAAGTAGCAAAAACACTTTATGAAGAGGCGGAAAAAAGAGGTGTGGAGAGTCTTCATGAGGAATTGAAGACCGTTGACCCTGAAGCTGCCTCCCGAATTCATCCCCACAATCTGCGCCGTATAATCAGAGCTCTGGAGGTTTACAGGATCACCGGTAATCCCTTTTCACAATACCGAAAGGTCTGGGAGAAGCGGCAGTCCATATACGATCTCATCATGGTCGGAATAACGGCTCCCAGGGATGCGCTTTATGGAAGGGTCGAGGCTCGGGTCGACAGGATGCTTGAGAGGGGCTTACTCGAAGAGGTCAGAAACCTGGCGGCCAAAGGTTTTGGGGCGGTTATCACGGCTAAGCAGGCTCTGGGATATAAGGAACTTCTCGAATATCTGGAAGGGAAAGTCTGTTTTGAGGAGGCTGTGACCAGAATAAAGGTAAACAGCAGGCACTTTGCCAAGCGCCAGCTCACCTGGTTTAGGCGAGATCCGAGGATTATCTGGTTTGAAAGAGGCGCTGGCGAAAGTGCAAAGGAGCTGGCGGATAGGATAGAATCATACCT
>JBAQMN010000053.1:0-2886 GCA_049302895.1 Actinomycetota bacterium
TGTGCTTGCTGAACCTCTTTTTGGCAGCATATACGCTTGCATCCCCGAAACGATTAGCATAAAAAGCTGTTGGCCGAGGGGCCTGGCTCTGGAGAAAGAGTATGGGAGTCTTATTCGGGGAATATTAATTAGGAGAAAAGAAGCGAAAAAGAAGGAAAAGAAAGGCGAGAAGAAATTGCCTATCTTTATGACCTTCAAGGATGGCATGGCTGAGCTTACCGATACTCTGATTGAGCACATCGGGAAAGAGACCTTTCTGACAGGCAGAGAGGTGGCAGGCTTAAAAGTAGATTCCGGAGAGAAAAAGTTCACCGTTATTCTTGAGGATGGAGAGCGTGTTCTCGCCGATACGTGCATTCTGGCCACCGCCCCGTCCTATGCTACGGCCGAGATAGTCAGGGGCATTGATTCAGGTTTATCCGATATGCTGCTCAGGATTCCTTACGTTTCCAGTGCGACCGTCTCTCTTGGCTACAAACGGGAAGGTTTTCCTCATCCCTTGAATGGTTTTGGGTTGCTGGTGGCAAGAACAGAGAGGAAAAACGTCAAGGCAGTTAGCTGGTCTTCGACCAAGTTTTCTGGTCGTGCCCCGGAAGGGCATGTCCTGATTAGATGCTTTGTTGGCAATGCGGAGGAAGAGACAATAGTCTACCGAAGCGATGAAGAGATTTTGAGAGCAGTTAAGGAGGATTTAAAGGACATCATGGGAGTTAACGTTGAACCAGTGCTGGACAGGATCTACCGCTGGCCTAATTCCATGGCTCAGTATACACTGGGGCATGGGGAAAGAGTGGCGTTTATTGAAGAAAGACTTAAACGATATCCGGGATTATACCTGATTGGAGACGCTTATCGCGGGCTTGGCATTGGTGATTGCATTAATGATGGTAGGCAGGCTGCAGCTCAGGCTCTGGGCTATTTGAAAGGACTGAAGTGAGATTGCATGAGTGTTGAGATCACGGTTTTTGATGGGGCGAAGTCGATAGGAGGCTCGAAGATTCACCTCAAGGCAGGTGACGTAGGCCTCTTTCTTGATTTCGGTACTAACTTTAACAAGTACGGCAAGTACTTCGAGGAATTCCTGACACCACGCACGGCACGAGGAATCTATGACCTTCTTGCTCTCGATATAATCCCTACTCTCGAGGGAATCTACCGAGCGGACATTTTCCCTCCGGATCTTTCAATCAGATCAGGTATCAAACCCAAAGTTAACGCGGTCTTCTTAAGCCATGCCCACGTCGATCACTCTGGGAACGTTGGACTGCTTGACTTGTGCATTCCCGTTTACTCTTCATCGATGACAGCGGTTATCGCCAAGGCGATGCAGGATTGTGGTGGAGCGGCTGGTTTGGAGGGCGAGATAACCTACATCTCACCAAAGGGTCCAAGTGAGACAGATCCCCTGGCTATCGGGACAGTGCGAGGCGAGAGTTGTCAGAGCCGTCAATTCTACCTGGTAGACGATCCTCCAAATCTTGATGAGCTAAATGGTTTCTGGCAGCACCTCTTCGGAAGAAAAAAGCTTAACCCCGTCCCTTTGGCTAAGGCTCAAGGTGAGGTCGATGGTTTGAAATTCATGGCGATACCTGTAGACCACTCAATCTTCGGAGCAACCAGTTATGCCTTCGATGTGAATGGAAAATGGCTGGTCTACACGGGCGACTTTCGCCTGCATGGGACGAGGGAGAGTCTCAGCGACCAGTTTGTTCAGGAATTGAAGAAGCTCAAACCAGATGTTTTGATTGTCGAGGGAACGAATATTGGAGAGGAAAAGAAGGCGAGCGAGGATGAGGTGTTTAAAAACTGTTTGAAGGCAGTGAAAGAAGCTGTGGGCAGTCTGGTTATCGCTGACTTTGGTCCACGAAACATCGAACGCCTGATGACTTTCTTAAAGATTGCCTCTGAGACTGAGCGCAAGCTGGTCGTGACGGCTAAAGATGCCTTCATGCTTTACGCGATGAGGCTGGCCGACAAGAGCATTCCTGATGTTTTGGCTGATCCGAATCTTCTCATTTTTGATGAGGTAAGGGCGAACGCGCAGCTCTGGGAGCGCGACTTTGTCCGAGCAAACTACGGAGAAAAGTATATTTCAGCGCCTAAGATCAAGAAGAACGAGGCAGATTATATCCTTGCCTTTAGTTTCTGGGATATAAAGCACCTTCTTGATGTCATGCCTGCGGGTGGGATATACATCTACTCGACCAGCGAGGCTTTTTCGGAGGAGCAGCGAATGGATGTGTGGCGGCTGGGGAACTGGTTGGAGCGGTTTAATATCAGGCCGGTCGGGTTCGGGTTTTTGAAGAAAGGAACTTCAAGCGAAGAGTGTGAGATTGAGTTTGAGTACGGATATCACTCGTCGGGCCACGTGTCCGGTGAGGAATTAATCGACCTCATCCACGAAATCAAACCCAAAACTATAATCCCCGTGCACACCGAACACCCCGAAATCTTCGCTGAAAAATTAGGCAAAGACTTCAACGTCATTCTCCCGGAAGAAGGAAAACCAATAACCCTCGCTTAAGGGGACACCCTCCCCTAACCCTCGCTCGCTGTCTATACAAGGCTCGCTCTTCAGGAAGGAACCTCACGGTTCCTCCCCGATACTCTCCTCCTTACGGATGACTCAGGGGAAATCCTTTCCCCTGAGAACATGCCCCTTTCAAAGAGCTCTTTCGCAGTCGCTCTTTCCTCCCATCAAGGGAGGGAAAATGAGAACGCTTTTCATCAAAGGAGGAGAAACACTCAAGATTGCTTTCCCTCCCCCTTGATGGGGGAGGATAGAGGTGGGGGTGACCAAGAATTATCTATAGCCACCCTCCCCTAACCCTCGCTCGCTGTCTATACAAGGCTCGCTCTTCAGGAAGGAACCTCACGGTTCCTCCC
>JBAQMN010000054.1:0-1883 GCA_049302895.1 Actinomycetota bacterium
CCAGGCCATACTCGTGGCATGACATGCACTTCTGCGAGCCTCCTTCCAGGGCGATCTTTCCGTGGACCTGAACCCAATCTTCTTTGGTGTGTTCCGGTCTCCAGGGAAGAACCCGCTGACCGTGGCACCCCTTGCACTCTCTGACCGGGATGATATGAGAAAGGTAGGGCTTGGCGTGTCTAAAGGCGTGCTTGCCTGTGTGACAGAGGGTGCAATCCGCCTGGAAATCCACCGGTTTCATGGCCGACTTCTCATTCAACCCGCTGAACTGGCTGTGGCAGTTTTTACAAAAGCCCACGTTGACTAAGTGAACTGCTCTTTCATTGGACACCTTGTCCAGATCGATCCGGTCGTGGCAATCCGGGCAGGCGAATTTGGCCAGAGAGGTTGTGAGGTGCATGCGGTGCAGAGGCAGTTTGGAGGTTTTCATGGTACCGTGACAGGCGATACATTCTTCGGGGGAAAGCTTGCCGGAGTTTCGATGGATCTCTTTCAGATTGTACCTGGATTTAATGCCCACTTTGTATAGGCCTTTGTTCATTGCCACAATCCAGCCGCTGGCCGGTGAGATGTTGGGAGAGGAAGTCAGGAAGGTGGTGATGATCAAAATATTTAAGATAACCGCCGCTATGAGGAGTTTTATCTTTGATATTCTGAATCTTCGGGCTCTCTGCTGCTCGTCCATTTCCTCTTTCCTACTAATCCTTTAAGTAACCGATGAAGGACAGCACGACGATGGCGGCCAGAATGACAATCAGAGAGGCTATGGCTATCTTTCTCTTGCTGAGCTTAATCTCTGGATTCCTGTCCAGGAAGGGCAACATTACCAGCAGTGCTGCGCCCACCATGGGAGTGAGCACTCCGACAATGGGCGGAACATAGTGAAGAAAGGCATACAAGAACAGAAAATACCATTCAGGTTTGACCCCGGCGGGTGTAACAAGGGGATTTGCCTTGCTCTCCAGGCCGGCTGGGAGGAAAATGGTCAGCACGGAGATTAGAGCGACGATCCAGACCATGGAGGTAGCCTCGGAGATGAAATGATCAGGATAAAAGGGAACAGACTCCGTTAACTCCTCTTTTCTGGCCTCTTCCTCCTCGTCTTCTTCGGCTATGTCCAGTAGCTGTGTCGTTCCTACCTGTCCTTCGCCCGTCGCCACCCATAGATCACGCAGTTTCTTCCGCTCTGTTCGGGGCAGATTCTGGACGACCTCATACGCCACCGCGGGATTGACGGATCTTAAGAGGACCACGGCACCGGTCAGACTGTCTGCTTTGAGTAGGCGTTGAATCTTTTCCGTCAGCTCTTCGGCGTATTCCTTTTCGACGACCACTACTCCCCTCCCTTCCTTACAATGGCTTGGAGATGCCCTGTCTTCGAATCATCCAGAAGTGAGAAACGAGAAGGAGAATAAGCAAGAAAGGAAAGATCATCACATGGAAGCTGAAGAATCGAGTGAGCGTGGGTTGCCCTATCGCTTCGCCTCCTACCAGTATGCTGTGAAGAGTCTCACCTGCGAAGGGAACCTTGCTGACCAGTGAAACTGTGACCGTTGAGGCCCAGAAGGCCTTTTGATCCCAGGGAAGCAGGTATCCGGTCAGAGAGAAACCTAAAGTTACACCGAGCAGGACCATGCCTGCCACCCAGTTAAGCTCGCGAGGAGGTTTATAAGATCCTGTTATAAAGACACGCAGCAGGTGCATAAAGATGAAGATAACCATGAGATTTGCCGACCAGAAATGGATGCTCCTAACGAGCCAGCCGTAGTTTACGAAATTAGAAATGTAATAAACGCTGGCGTAGGCCTTCTCCACGCTGGGCACATAATAAATGGTTAAGATTACGCCGGTTATCACCTGAACCAGGAACAGAAAAAAGGTTA
>JBAQMN010000055.1:0-3151 GCA_049302895.1 Actinomycetota bacterium
ATTGAAATCGCGCCTACGGGTTATTGTAGTTCCTCGTAGGGGCGGACGCCCGCCCCGACGAAGTCGGGGTCTCTGTCCGCCCTTTCCTCAGTTCAATCCACATTATGGTATAATAAAGAGTATGAGAAATTGTGAAATCCGGTGGTGATTATGGACAAACAGCGAGTTCTTGTCGTCGACGATGAGGAGTCGATTCTGGAGATCATCTCCTACGCTCTGAAAGAGGAGGGTTTCAGCGTGGCCACCGCCACCGACGTCCACCAGGCTGAAGAACAGATGAAAAGGGCCGAGCCCGATCTCATCGTCCTGGACATCATGCTTCCTGACGAATCCGGTCTTGATTTCTGCCGTCGGATTCGAGACACCAAGGACGTTCCAATAATCATTCTCTCAGCCAAAACCGAGGAAGTCGATAAGATCCTGGGTCTGGAGTTAGGGGCCGACGATTATGTTACCAAACCCTTTAGTCCGAGAGAGTTGGTTAGTCGCGTCAAAGCCCAGCTCAGACGGGCAGCCGGCGCGGCCAAACATCCGTCCCCAACCATTACCATCAAAGATTTGACCATAAACACCGATAGTCACCAGGTATTTCTTAAGGGACATCTCCTTCAGCTCACCAATCTCGAGTACGAGATTCTGCTCTTTCTGGCCAGAAATCCCGGGAAGGCCTTTTCGCGGTTGGCCATTCTTCATCACCTGTGGGGCGGGGATTTCGTAGGAGACGAGCGCACCATCGACGTTCACATCCACAATCTGCGCGATAAACTGGAGGCGAACCCGCAGGAACCGAAATACCTCTTGACCGTGAGGAGTCTGGGTTACCGCCTCAGTGAGTCCTGATGAAACTGAGTATTCGCATCTGGCAAACGGCTCTGTTCATTCTCGTCGCTCTCGTCGGTATTCTCTTCCTTTACTTCGCGATCCTGCCCTCTCTCAAGGAGAGCGTGGCGACGGTGGCCCAATCACATCTGGAGGCCAGCCTGGCAAACCTCGCCCGGCACATCGAGCACGATTTTGTCGGACCGGATGGCAAAGACGCCATAGTTAAAGAAACCGAAGAGTTTATCGAGGACTTTAAGACGGATATGTGGATCTACGATGGAAGCGGTGGGCGGATTCTATCCCAGCAAAGCACTACTCATCCAGGAGATCTCCTAAGCGATATCGTTAGAAAAGGTCTTAAAGGCGAAAAAGTTTCCTCGGCGGATCTTGACAAAAGGCTGGTCATCGCGTCTAAGCCAGTCGTTTCCGATGGAAAAATCGTCGGCCTGATCGTGTTGGCAGATAATGGGTCGGAGGCTCTTGATTCGCTCCAGGTCGCCCAGAACGGATTGAAAATTACACTCTTCATCGCCTTGATCATCTCATCGGTTCTTGGTTTTATCTTCTCAGAGGCCATTGCCAGGGAGGTGCGGAAGCTGAAACGGAGCGCCTCTGCCATCGCCCAGGGTAATTTTGATCTACGGCTTAAACCAGGCTGGGTTCCCGATGAGGTTGCCGAACTCGCCGAGACCTTTAACGTTATGGCGGAAAAGTTAGGTGACGCCTTCGAGGCTGTGCGCAGCCAGCAGAAGCAGATTCTGACGGTGATTAATACTATGGCCGAGGGGGTTCTCGAGGTGGGGACAAACCGCATCGTCAACCTGGCTAATCCGGCTGCGGCCGAGCTTTTGAATCAACCGGTTGAGGATCTCATCGGAAGCCAGTTAGGCACCGTAATCCTACACCCGAGCATCACAGAGAGCATAGACCAGGCCCTCACAGGTCAAGAGTCCTCTCAGGTTTGCGAGTATGACCGAAAAATTCTTCTTCTCCACGGAACCCCAATAAAGGACCCCCGGAACGGAAACGTCGGGGGCGCCGTGCTCATTCTGCGCGATTTCACTCAGCAGAAAAAAGTGGAGAGGGCGCAGAAGGATTTCATCTCTAACGCCTCCCACGAGCTTCGCACTCCCATTGCCTCACTGAAAGGATACGTCGAGCTTCTGGCCTCAGGCGCCAAGGATAAACCTGAGGTCAGAGACAGTTTCATCAAGACCATGCAGGTAGAAGTGGAGCATCTGCATCGGCTGGTGGAGGATCTTTTCACCCTGGCCAGTCTCGATTCAGGCGCGGGCGTTTTGAATCTCGCCGAGCACACCGTGGGAGAAATCATTCAAGAGGTGTTGGCGGTCAGTAGCCCGCTGGCCGATTCGGTTGAGGTAAAACTCCAGACCGACATCGATAACCTCGCGTCGAAGATAATTTGTGATCGAAGTCGCATCGCCCAGGTTATGCTGGGATTTGTCGACAACGCTCTGAAGCACACCGGGGCTGGGGGAGAGATAACCATTTTTGCCCATCCCAACCAGGAGAAGATCGAAATGGGTGTGGCTGACACCGGTTCTGGCATTGCTCCCGAGATGATCAACAGGATATTCGATCGCTTCTACCGCTACAGCACCAAGAGGTCAGAGAGAAAAGGGGCTGGCCTCGGCCTCTCCATCGCCAAGGAGATTGTCGAAGCCCACGGCAGCAAGGTGAAAGCCAAGTCCACTCCTGGAGAGGGAAGCACCTTCTCCTTTACCCTCAAAATCCCATTCTGAAATTTAACTAAAGCTTAATTTCTTCTTAATCCGCCCTTAAATCATCCAGCGTATTCTTTAAAGTAGATAGCGACGTAAGGGTCGCTATCATCCCAGATGAAAGGGGGAGAAAACGGTGGAGATCTTGGGCATGGCCGTGCAACTGCTCTCAGTAGCTGGTATCTTCGTCACCTTCGCATTGATCCTCATTCTGGCAGGAGTTGGCGGATACGGCGCGCTGGAATGGTGGCGCGACAGACGAACAATAGCCCGGGCCCAGATCGCCCTGACCAGTCTGAACGGATCCGGTCTGGAAGATAAGCCTGACTAACTAAGTTGCCAGGCGCTTCTCGGAAATTTGAGTATCCCGGACCGCAAAAGATCAGTTTGGTATTTCCAATACTTTAACACAATTTTAAAGTTATCTTAACCAAGCCTTAAACATTTTATGATATGGTTAAAGCGAGAGGTGGCACATGTTTAAGAGGACAAAGAAACTTTTCGACGACAGATTTGAGCTCACGGATCGCCTTCACAAGTCTCTACTCGATAAACCCGTTCCTAACTACGCCCGCCGGTACTATTAC
>JBAQMN010000056.1:0-7145 GCA_049302895.1 Actinomycetota bacterium
CAATCGGCAAGACAATCAAGATTAAGAATGCCCCCTTCCGCGTGATCGGCATTATGGAGTACAAAGGTCAGTCTGGATTTCAGAATCTTGATGACGTAATCTTTGTTCCTCTCTCCACTGCTCAGAGGCGACTTTTTGGAGCCGACTATTTGAGGACAATCTACGCGCAGATTAAGAGCGAGGATCAAATGGAACAGGCTTCCGGTGAGATATCCTCAGTCCTGCTCAGCCGCCATAGGATAGATGATCCTACTAAAGCCGATTTTAATATCCGTAGCCAGGCAGAAATCTTGAGCACAGTTACCCAGATCACGGGGACGCTAACTATTGTGCTTGGAGGAATAGCTGCGATATCGCTGCTGGTCGGCGGGATCGGGATCATGAACATCATGCTGGTCTCAGTAACGGAGCGAACACGGGAGATTGGCTTGAGAAAGGCCGTTGGGGCCAAAAGAAGAGACATCTTGGCCCAATTTCTGATTGAATCAGTGACATTAAGTCTGTTCGGTGGGGCAGCCGGCCTTCTTTTGGGAATGGCTGGGTCGGTGGCCATTGCTCAAATTGGTGGTTGGCCATCGATAGTCACTTTTAACTCGGTTCTTCTCGCCTTTTTGTTTGCGGCAGGAATTGGAATATTTTTTGGTGTCTATCCAGCCCGGAGAGCTTCTCTTCTCAATCCGATCGAAGCTTTAAGATTTGAGTAATCTGGAGGTGTTTTATGATGACGAAAAAACCACTTTTATGGTTGGCAGCGATTGTAGCGGTTCTGTTTTTGATGGGAGGTTCGTTCTGGGCGGGAACCTACTATGAGACGCAGGCAAGAGCGGCCCGTTCCCAAGGATTTGCCAATATGACTCCGGAACAAAGACAGCAAGCAATGCAACAATCTGGGCGAATGCCAGGCGCTGGTTCTCAGGCACAGCGTCAAGGTTCCGCCACTCAGACAGGAAGGGTGGATAAGGTTACTGATGATACGATTACCATAACGACTCAGGTTGGATCTTTGAAGGTCCTGTCATCGAATAGCACATCGGTGAGTAAGACAACCAGTGCTAAGTTGGGTGATGTTGCAAAAGGCGCGGAGATTCTTGTTCAAGGCAAGAGAGACGAGGACGGTAACATAGAGGCTAGCAAGGTCATTGTTATCAGTCCGTAAAGGGTTTGGGTGTGACAAAGGCTTTAGGCTTCTGCCGGCGCACAGAAGCGTAGTGAATAGTGATCGGAGGCATGAAAGATGGTGGAAAGAGCGACACCCTCAACGGGTGGCAAAGCGGGTAAGTATGTGCTGTTTGGCTTAGGTTACATCGTTGCTGTCCTGATCGGTGCCCTAATAATGATCTTAGTTGTTTCTTTGATTTCCGGCATCGGTCCAGCCGATCTTCTTCGAGGTAATATCAACAAGGGTGGTCCGTCGCAGCGAATAACCGTCAAGAGCAAATCTCAAACGATGGATGCAGTTGTGGCGGTGGTTAAGAAACTTCAGCCTTCAGTGGTCAACGTACGGACAACGCAGGTTTTGACCGATCTTTTCCATCAGGGAGAGGAGACCAAAGGCGTTGGTTCGGGGGTTATCTTCCGAGAGGATGGTTATGTCTTAACTAACAACCATGTGGTTGAGGGAGCAAAGGAGATCTTTGTCACCATCGGAAATGAGGATCTGGCCGGCGAGGTAGTTGGAGGAGACAAAGAGACTGATATTGCGGTGGTCAAAATCCCTCGCAAGGGATTGCCCGCCGCAGAACTTGGTTTGTCAAGAAGCTTACAGGTTGGAGAGATGGTGGTGGCTATTGGCAGCCCGTTCGGCTTAGAGCATACTGTAACTTCAGGAATTGTCAGCGCTCTTCATCGGAATGTCACCACAGGAGATCAACCTCCTCAGTCATATACCAATCTAATCCAAACCGATGCGCCTATTAACCCGGGCAATAGCGGTGGCGCTTTGGCTAACGCAGAAGGGAAGATTGTTGGGATAAATACCTTAATTTTTTCTCCTTCCGGTGCTTCGGCCGGGATTGGCTTCGCCATTCCAATAGAAACGGCAAAAGATGTTGCTAACCAGCTAATCACTAAGGGCAAGGCCAGTCATCCCTATATGGGCATCTTGGGACAAACGGTCGATAAGGATCTGGCAGGGCAACTCAATCTCTCAGTCAAGGAGGGGGCGATTATCCAGGAGGTTTCTCAGGGAAGCCCCGCCGACGAGGCTGGTCTGAAGAGGCAAGATATCATTGTGGGCTTTGATGGTCAGAAGATAAGGACGATGGATGATCTGATTGCGGCCATTCGATCAAAGTCGGTTGGTGACACCGTTACTATTGAATATGTTCGCGGCTCAAAGCGGGACAAAGTTAGTTTAACCTTGGTTGAGAAACCTCAATAACTTCAGTTGTGGCCTGTTAAGTTCACCAAATTGGTTGCCGAAGCTCTTCATTTCCTTTAGAATATCAGATAAGAACATTATCACTCGTCAGGGAGGAGAAGTTTGTATTTTCCGGTTTATAGATTAAGAAGATTGAGAAAGAACGAGAATTTCAGGCGGATGATCAGGGAGACCAAACTCTCTATCGACGATCTGATTTATCCGCTTTTTGTTGTTCCGGGCAAGAACGTCAGGGAAGAAATCTCGGCCATGCCCAACTGCTTTCAGCTCTCCGTTGATAAACTCGTCGAAGAGGTTAAAGAGGTCGAAGTGCTGGGCATTCCAGCCATCCTCCTTTTTGGTATACCGGAGAAAAAGGATGAGGCGGCCTCCGAAGCCTACGCCGAGAACGGCATCGTCCAGCAGGCTATTCGGGCCATCAAAAAAGCGAAGATTGAAACCCTGGTCATCACCGATGTCTGTCTTTGTGAGTACACCAGTCACGGTCATTGCGGAGTAGTTCAGGAAGGAAAGATTTTGAATGACGTAACCCTTGAACTCTTGGCCAAGACCGCTCTCTCTCACGCCGAAGCCGGGGCGGACATGGTATCACCCTCAGACATGATGGACGGACGGGTGGCGGCCATTCGGAACGCCCTGGATAACGAGGGGTTTTCCGAGATTCCCATAATGTCATACGCGGCCAAGTATGCTTCCAGCTTCTATGGACCGTTCCGGGAAGCCGCTGAATCTACACCACAGTTCGGAGATAGAAGGACATATCAGATGGACACGGCGAATGTTCTGGAAGCTCTCCGTGAAGTCACTCTGGACATAGAGGAAGGCGCCGACATCGTAATGGTCAAGCCGGCCCTCTCTTGCCTGGACGTGATTTATCGGGTCAAGCAGGAATTCGGCTCCCCAACCGCCGCCTACAACGTAAGTGGCGAATATTCGTGTATCAAAGCCGCGGCAAAGAATGGCTGGATCGACGAGAAGAGAGCGGTTATGGAGATTTTGACCGCCATCAAGCGGGCGGGAGCCGATATTATTCTAACTTATCACGCCAAGGATGTAGCAGGATGGCTCGCATAGAAAGTTCAAAAGTTCCCGAACTCAGGATGATTGCCTGGGAGCTCACAGGCGCTTGCAACCTCAAATGTCTTCACTGCCGGGCCTCCGCCGTCGACCACCCTCTCCCTGATGAATTCTCCACAAAAGAAGCTTTTGACCTTGTCGATCAGATTGCGTCCTTCAGTAAGCCGACAATCATTCTGACGGGTGGGGAACCTCTCTTGAGGAACGACATCTTCGAAATCGCTTCCTACATTAAGGAAAAGGGACTTGTTCCTGTGATGGGAACGAACGGGACTATGATTACCAGGGAAGTAGCGGAGAAGATGCGGGACAGTGGCATCAAGCGGGTGGCGGTGAGTTTGGAAAGCTCGACTCCCCCCCTTCACGACGCCTTCCGCAACGTTCCCGGCGCCTTTGACGCGACCCTGGAGGGAATAAAGAATCTGAGGGAGGTTGGTGTTCCCTTCCAGATCGCACCCACCATCACCTCCCGCAATGTTCACGACATTAACAATATAGTAGATCTGGCGGTCAAACTCGGCGCAGCGGCGGTTCATATCTTCCTCCTGGTTCCCACCGGGCGGGGAAAGGAACTTGAACCGGAAGAGCTTATTCCTGAAGAATACGAAAGAGTTTTGAACTGGTTCTACGAAAAGCGGAAGGAGGTTTCGATTCATCTCCGAGCCACTTGCGCTCCTCATTTCTATCGTATTTTCCGTCAGCGGGCGGCCAAAGAGAAGATAGCCATAACTCCTCAAACCCATGGACTGGAGGCGATGACCCGTGGTTGTCTGGGGGGGATTTCTTTCTGCTTTATCGGACACTTGGGGCAGGTTCAGCCGTGTGGGTATCTCGAAATCGACTGTGGTAACGTGAGGGAGGAGCCCTTTGAGAAGATCTGGCGAGAGTCCAAGTGCTTTAGTGATCTGAGGGATTATTCCAGGCTCAAAGGGAAGTGCGGAGTTTGTGAATTCAGAAATGTCTGCGGAGGATGCCGGGCTCGAGCCTACGCGCGAACCGGAGACTATCTGGAAGAAGAACCTTACTGCATCTATGTACCGAGAAAGATGAGAGAGCAAAGGGCGGAAACTGCGTAGGAGAAAATGATGGAGCTTAAGAGATCTGAGGAGCTGTTCGATGAGGCCAAGAAGTATATACCGGGCGGAGTTAACAGTCCCGTCCGCGCCTTCAAGGCCGTCGGCATGAATCCCCTGTTCATCAGGGAAGGCAAGGGTTCAAAAATCTACGACGTGGATGGCAACGAGTACATCGACTATGTCTGCTCCTGGGGTCCTCTGATTGTCGGCCACGCTCACCCCGAAGTAATCGCCTCGGTCGCCGAGGTTCTTTCCCACGGTACCAGCTTTGGAGCGCCAACAGAACTCGAAGTCAAGATGGCCGAGGCCATCGCCACCGCCGTTCCTTCCATCGAACAAGTGAGGATGGTCAGTTCGGGTACGGAGGCGGTCATGAGTGCCATCCGGCTGGCCCGGGGCTATACTGATCGCTCGAAAATCATCAAGTTTGAGGGGTGCTATCACGGGCATTCTGACAGTTTGCTTGTTCAAGCTGGTTCGGGCGTGGCTACCCTTTCGCTTCCGGACAGCCCCGGCGTTACAGAGGGTGCGGCCAGGGACACCATAAACCTTCCTTATAACGATTTAGCGGCGGTTGAGCGGGTAATCCAGGCAGGTCATGATGACATCGCTTGCCTGATTGTTGAGCCGGTTGCCGGAAATATGGGCGTGGTTCCTCCCAAAAAGGGGTTTCTTGAGGGGCTCAGGTATCTCACTCAGGAACACGGCATCGTGCTAATTTTTGACGAGGTCATAACGGGATTCCGTGTCTCCTACGGCGGAGCCCAAGGTATATATAATGTGACGCCCGATTTGACCTGCCTCGGCAAGATAATCGGTGGCGGTTTTCCCGTTGGAGCTTTTGGCGGTAAGCGTGAGATCATGGAGATGGTGGCGCCGGCGGGACCGGTTTACCAGGCCGGCACTCTTTCGGGAAATCCGGTAGCCATGGCGGCTGGGCTCTCCACGCTGAAGATACTCTCTCGCCCAGGGTTCTACGAAGAGTTGGAGGATAAATCGGCCAAGCTCTTCGAAGGGCTCAAAGCCGTAGTCGAAGAGGCGGGAATTGACGCAACCTTTAATCGGGTCGGTTCTATGCTCTGTGTTTTCTTCACGAAAGAGGAGGTCTACGACTATCAAACTGCCAGGAATGCCCATACCGACCTCTACGCCAGGTTCTTCAAGAGTCAGCTTGAAAGGGGTATTTATTTCCCTCCGTCCCAGTTCGAGACGATATTTGTTTCGCAGGCTCATACCGAGGACGACATCGCAAAAACCATTCAGGTAAGTCGCCGGTCGTTTGAAGCCGTTAACCAGTAGGTCCGAATTTATTCGGACATACGATGCGCGAATGAATTCGCGCCTACGAATTATGAAAGTACTTTCCAGATTCAAATACTTTCTTCTGTCGCTTCTGGCCGGCTCTCTACTGATTCTGGCTTTCCCCTATCCTGATCTGGGATTTCTTGCTTTCTTTGGACTGATCCCTCTTTTGATTGTTTCTTACCAGCTTCCCCCGGTTAAGTCGTTGCTCTATGGCTTGCTGACCGGTCTCATTTTTTTCAGTGGCATTTCATACTGGATTTCGATCTATGGATATCTGCCCCTGGTTTTACTTACACTTCTAATGGCTCTTTCGCTTGCTATTTTTGCCTTCCTGGTCTCGTACGCTCGGAATTTACATCTTTCGATCAAGCTCTTCTTTGTGCCATCGATCTGGGTATTTCTGGAATTCTTAAGGTCTGAGTTCGGTTCCTGGAGTTTTTCCTACGGAGTTCTTGGATACAGCCAGCACAAATTCCTGCTCCTTTTGCAGTTTGCAAGTATCCTGGGGGTGTACGGCATTTCATTCGTGATTGTCATGGCGAATGTGGTGCTTTCTGCATTTGTCATGAGGCTGGTAGGGATCGAGCGTGTAGAGCGGTCTACGATTCGGGCGGACAGAGACGTCCGCCCCTACGGGTTCACGGAAAGCGGACCTGAAGGTCCGCCTCTACAAGAGCATGGTAGTGGTCGACCTTTAGGTCGACTATTATTCTTGCAGATTTCACTTTTACTTTTAATACTAGGCTATGGTTTCGTTAGACTGAATTCCAACGTAGGGGCCGACCTCCGTGTCGGCCTGTCTCTCAAAGTGGCAGTCGTCCAGGTGAGCATTCCTCAGAAACTCAAATGGCTCTCCAGCGAGGATGGAAGAATCATGGATAAGTACGAGAGGGCCACTTTGAAAACAGCCAAAGGGCATCCTGATCTGATTGTTCTTCCAGAGTCGGCGCTGCCCGCCTACGTGACAGAGGAAGACCCACTTTTCCAGGCGGTTCAGGACTGGGCACGACGGGCCAAAACATCACTTCTCGTGGGTGTTCCCTTTATTGGCGACGATGACAAGAGCTACAACACCGCTCGGCTTTTCTCCTCTGATGGTCAGGTGGTGGGCACATACGCGAAGATTTACCCGGTGCCCTTTGGAGAGTTCACGCCGATAAGACCGGTCACTGAGAAGATTAGGCCGGACGCCACGGTCCGGGGCGATGTCGCTCCGGGCAGGAAACTGGCCATATTCAAAATCCAGAAACCCGTAGGGGCGGACGCCCGCCCCGCCGAAGGCGGGGCCTCTGTCCGCCCACTAAAGG
>JBAQMN010000057.1:0-4748 GCA_049302895.1 Actinomycetota bacterium
TCTCGATGATTGCATCTTCGAATTTGTCCAGGTCGACTATCATTGCCAGACAGCCTTTTGACAGGTCGGCACCGAGAAAGCTGGCTCGTTTGAGCAGAGCGTCTTCGTACTTAAACTGACCGGTGACGAGGTCATCGACAAAGTCGCCTCGCAACCTAATCTCCGCTTCGGTCCTGATGATCAAGTCGTATATCTCTCGCACAATTTCGGTCCAGCGGACTTTTGGCGGCACTCTGATCAGAGCGAAATTAGCCTCGTCGGCGGCCTTAATGATTCTCGCGTCGACCTCTTTGACAAACCTTCCCGGTTTTACCAGAAGAGCAGCGGCACCGCTCTTGATGATGTCCTCAACAAACTTGAGCTGTGCACTGGGATCTTTGCTCACCGCGTAGAGGGTGGAGAGAACCACTTCCCCGCCTCTAAGCCAGTCGGCGATGTCGGGAACCTCTCCTACAGTAACGGAGGATACAGGCTTGGCCAGCCCCTTTCCTCCTGCGACCACGCTGGCCTTTTCCAGAGTCTTACATCTTAGAATGTCCGCTACTGTAATCTCCATTAGATACTCCCTTATTCTTCCCCCTCCCTTGAGGCCTGCCTGCCGGCAGGCAGGGAGGGGTTAGGGGTCTGACCCCACTCTCACTCTTACTTGTTATACCAGTTGGTGATGGGAAGCCTGCGATCTTTGCCAAAGGCTTTGGGAGTTATCTTGATGCCCGGCGGAGCCTGCCTCCTCTTGTACTCGTTTCGATCGACCATTCTGATTACCTTCTCCACCGTTTTCTTGTCGAAACCCTGGGCGACTATCTCCTGCAGGCTTTTGTCCTCTTCAACGTAGGCCTGAAGGATGGGATCCAAAATTTCATAAGGTGGCAGCGTGTCGGCATCTTTCTGATCCGGCTTGAGCTCGGCCGTCGGGGCCTTCTCCAGAATTCGCCTGGGAATCACCTGACTTATAGAATTCCTGTACTCAGCCAGTTCATAGACCAGCGTCTTCGGCACGTCTTTTATAACCTCGAATCCACCGGCCATATCACCGTATAGGGTGGCATAACCAACCGCCAGCTCGCTCTTGTTTCCAGTAGCCAGAACCAACCAGCCAAACTTATTGGCCAAAGCCATGAGCGTGTTTCCGCGGATCCGAGCCTGAACGTTTTCTTCGGCGATGTCAAAAGGCAAATCCTTAAATTTGGGTGAAAGCATCTTCAGGTAAGACTCGAAAGTTTCCTCAATAGGAATAACGGTAAATTCGAGCCCGAGATTCTCCGCCACCTTCCGGGCATCCTCAAGGCTTTCCTTCGAAGAGTACTGTGAAGGCATAAAGACGGCCTTAACATTATCCGGCCCCAAAGCATCGGTAGTGACGGTGATGGCCAGAGCGGAATCAATGCCACCGCTCAATCCCATTACCACCTTTTCAAATCCATTCTTTCGAACATAATCCTTGATCCCAAGAACCAGAGCTTTATAGACCTCTTCGGGCGGACTCATCGGCGTTGTCTCTCTTTTTGGCAGACGCTTTTTGGCAGCTTTCAAGGGATGAAAGGTGACGATTATCTCCTTAGTTCTATCCTTAACCACTCGCAGCGCTTCCTTCTCTTCCTCCCAGAGAAGATCCTCCCTCCTCGCCTGCTTAACTTTTGAAAGGTCGAGATCCACCACAACCAGATCTTCTTCAAGCTGTTTGCCCCGGGCGACAAGACTGCCCATCGGATCAAAAATCATTCCGTGACCATCAAAAACCAGCTCGTCCTGACCCCCGACCATATTGTTGTAAGAAACAAAGGCGTGGTATTCGATGGCTCTGACCTTGAGCAACTTCTCCCTCTCCTTCCACTTACTCATGTGATACGGGGAGGCATTAATGTTGACGATAACTTCAGCGTCTCCCTCGAGAGCCTGAACGTAAGCAGGCCCTTTCTCCTCCCAGATATCCTCGCAAACACTTACGCCGATTCTGACGCCACCAAGGACAAAAACAGGGTACTCAGAACCCGGCTGGAAGTAGCGCATCTCATCAAAAACCCCGTAGTTGGGCAGGTGTATCTTGTGATAGACTCCCGCCAGCCTGCCGTTGTGGATCACCGCCGCCGCATTGGCAATCCTCTTATCCTTAAGTGAATCAGCGAAACCCACCACCGCACATATTCCCTGGCTACACTGAACAGCTTTCTCCAGGGTCCGGCGATTGTCCTTGATGAACTGAGATTTGAGCAAGAGGTCTTCGGGAGGATAACCAGGAAGCGTCAGTTCGGGAAAGGAGACCAAATGTGCTCCTACTTTTTTGGCCACCTCGATGTACTGGCAGACTTTTCTGACATTTCCCTCCAGGTCACCCACCGTGCAGTTTATTTGAGCCATGGCCAACCGAAAGGTCTCCATTCAGACCTCCTACTTTAGAAAACTTCATCGAAGAGCTCCTGTCCAGTCGCTCTTCGATGATTTTAGCAAACTTGACCTTCGATTCACAGCCTTGGTATAATCAGAAGTCAGAAGCCAAGGGGCAAAAGTCGAGAACACCACTCCTACTTCTGACCCCTGGCTTCTGCTTTAGTTATTGGTTAGTAGTTGTTAGTTCTTAGTCGGACGATCAAACCAACTAAAAACTAAGAACGAATGTGGAGGTTAAATGCCAAACGTTTGCGATATCTGTGGAAAGAAGCCGGGCTTTGGAAAAAATGTCAGTCACTCTCACAGAAAGACTCCACGCCGCTGGAACCCAAACATTCAAACAGCCCGCATAGTGGTGGATGGAAAACTAAAGAAGGTAAATATCTGCACCAAGTGCCTCAAGAAACAAGTAGCAGCGTAAGAAGTTTTCTATCTGAAGGAATTACTATGACTATGTATGAATTCTATCCCCTGCAGTGTATTTATCGTAGATCTTTTCTCTTATTTTTCCGTCGGGCAGCTTTTTAAAAGCATTTCTTCTACATCTTTCGCAAATGCAATAACAAACCTTTTTGTCAATGGCTACGAAACAGAATCTTCTGAATTTTCCCTCTGCTCCGCAATAAACACATTTAAAACAGACATCAGCATAATACTCGGCAGCCACCTTAATCACCGCCTAATTGAGATTTCACAATATCACATTTTGAGCTCACTTGTCAAGCGATATTGTATTCCTTGGCCAGGCTGACTGCCAGAATCTCCGCCTTCCTTATCTCTTCGTATGGAAATGTGTAGTTACTTAAGATATGGTGGGGCGGCTTAGCGTCGAACTTCATGTCAAACTTTTGCCCACTAACATAGAGCTCAGTTCCTGGCAAGATGTGCAAAGTGCTGAAGATCAGAGTGCTCGGGCACAGAGCAGAAACAAATGCGACGGACTTCATGAACCTGAAGAGATTGTCACCAGGAAGTCCTATTATAAGATCACAAAGAACCTTGATGTTGTTTTTAAGGAGTAGTTTTACTCCTCGAGTAAACTTAGTTGGTACAAAATGCCGATTTATGTTTTTTAATGTTCCAGACACGACTGTTTGAGGACCTGTCTCCACGCTGACCACGTTTGCCTTCTTAAACTCTTCGATCGTTTCATCGTCAATCAACTCCGTCGCCACCTCTATCGTGTGCAAACTGGTGTTGTTCCCTTGATACGCCTCATTAAGCATCGAACAGAGCTTCCTGGTTTTGTCGCGGTTTAGGTTGAAAACGGGGTCAACAAAGGAGAAACTCTGAACAGCCAGATTCTGGGAGATCAGTTCGATCTCCTTTCTAATTCTTTCTTCGGAGAAGTACCTGAGCTTGGGATAATTCTTGCCTTCGTAGCAGTAGGCACAGCGGAAGGGGCAGCCCCGATACGTTTCGAGATAGGTAACCTTTTCCCGCGGCTCAAGCACGCCAGTCAAGTAGGGTGAAGGGATTTCATCAAGGGACTGGATCAAGGGCCTATCCTCGTTCCTGAAGACATCGCCGTATTTGCGGTAAGATACTCCTGAGATATCCTCTAATCTGCCCTTTTTAGTCAGATAGTATTTGAGGAGCTCGGAGAAGGTTTCCTCTCCTTCGCCTCTAACAACAACGTCAACAGCGGGATTCTCCTTCAAAACCTCCTCAGTAATGGGCCCGACCTCCGGGCCACCGAGAACGATTTTCACATCGGGCATGATCTGTTTGGCCAGTCGGCACAGGTCAGAGATCTTGTCCATATTCCAGCAGTAGCAGGAGAAGGCGATTATGTCTGGCTTCTCGCTTGCCAGGTAGAACATAACCTGCTGAACACTGTTGCAATCGACGCAGAAGTCGACGATCTCGATATTTGCCTTTTTGGCAACGGATTCGTCTTTGAGCGCAAAGGCTTTCAGATACCCCAGAGCCAAAGAGTAATAGTGAGGCTGGTCGCAGATGTTGAACGTGGTCAAGAGGATGTTAGTTTTTGCCATCGCTAAGTGCCTTTATGTCGTCTGCGTGCTTGCCCGCCCCGGCGGGCTTGCTTGTCAGGACCGGTCTGAAATCATCAAATCCGTTAGATTCCGTATACCTTTCCAGGACTCCCTGGCAAGCCGGGCTGTAGGCACACTTTTTACAGGTTCCATTCCTTCGACGGAGTTTATCCTGAGTCCCTCGACGCTGCTCGGGATAAACTTTGTCGAGGGACTCAGGACAAGCTTGACTGGTCCCTTCGCTGACTATATATGCCTCTGAAACATGATGTTCAAAGCCCTGCATCAGGCAGAGAGGAATATTTTCCGTGAACGTCCAGATCATATTAGCTAAGCCCATGCCGATCGCGTCCTTAACAAACG